>NZ_JBVVOT010000008.1:220000-284319 GCF_055807455.1 Bradyrhizobium sp. Kon58 | reverse complement strand
AAGGGAGAGCTGTTTGTAAGTCCGCCCCATGGCAACACCTCCAGATGGAAGTGTTGCACTTCGTTTGTGAACTCAGGGGACCGATACCGCGGAATCTCTCGATGGTAGACGGCGCTAATCCCGAGCGATCAGTCTTCGCCAAATCACTCCTGGGGTAATGGGTCCTGGCTTTCGCCAGGACGACAGCTGAGGTTTGGCTTCATTAGGAGCCTACGGTCAGGTGCCCGCTAATTCTGCAACCTCACCCCCACCATCACCACCGTCCCCTGCGAGCTTGACCCCACCTGGTTCGAATCCAGGATGTCGTGGCGGAGCGTGCCCTTGATCCAGATGTTGCGGTTGAGCTTATAGATCAGATTGCTTTCGAACGAGTAGGTCTTGTCGTTGCGATTCTGGCCCTGGTAGTCGTAGGTGCCGTAGGTGAACTTGCCCACTGCCGTAAGCCAGCGGCGGAAGTCGTGATCGACTTCGGCGGCGTAGGTGTGCACCAGCACGCCGGAGGAGCCGGGGATGGTGGTCTCGGCGATCTGCGTGTCGGTGGCGAATTTCACCGTGGTCAGGCCGCTGGCATTCCAGATCAGCGAGCCCGAGGTGAGGAAGCCCGCGAGCTGGCTCAGGCGCGGATCGACATAGTTGCGCGCGGAATAGCCGACCGAGACCTCGCCGGTGAGGATGCGCGAGAACTCGAAGGACGTGCCGACCTTGGCGTAGCCGCCGTTCGAATCGCGGAAGAAGCCGTTGCGGTCGGCGGCCTGGTCGTGGACGCGGGTGTCGCCCTGGATCTCGACGAACGGCTTCAGGCCCGGCTTCAGTTCGTAGGAGAAGCGCCCCACGCCGCCATACTGGTTGAAGTCGCGATCATCGTTGCTGAAGGTCGAGCCGTCGGTGAGTTTTGAGTTGGTGTAGGCGGTGCGATCCGCGGTGGCGCCGGCCGCGACCTGGAAGCGGTTGAAGGTCTGGTCGAAGCCGACGGTCGTGCCATAGGTCGCGTAAACAGGATACTTCTGCAGGCCGGCCTGCACGTTCGGGCTGCCGGGGTTATCGGTGGCGAGCCGCAGGCGCAGCTGCGTGGTCAGCTTGAGATCGCGATTGACGTCGATGCGGCCGTCGACATGGCCGTTGAAGTCGGGCCGGTCGACCTCGACCGGCGAGGGCGAGGCAAAGCCGTCGATCGTCGCCGGCATGTTGTTGGTGTAGCCCGAGAACGAGCCGCGCAGATCCGCGACCAGCGCGTGGCGCTCCCAATCGGACGCCACGAGCAGGTCGGGCGCAACGACATAGGCCGGCGATCCGACCGGCTTGTTCAAACGCGCCGGGTTGGTGTCGTAACCGGTGGAGAGCTCAAGCCCGCCCTTGATCAGGAAGCTGCCGGCATAGTCGCCGACCGCGCCGAACGCATCCTCGTCGAGCTTGAGGCGGCGGCGCAGCGGCTGGCCAGGCACGTTGCCGGCCAGTGCCGGCGGCACCGGTGTCTTGTGCGCGGTCTCGGACGGCGGCGGCGCGATGCGCGGCGGGCCGAGCGTTCGCTCCGGCGTTGCCGGCGGCACCGGCGAGCCGGGGCCGACCGGACGCTTCGGCTTCGGCTGTCCGGGATGGAGCTTGGGCTGCTGTCGCTTGCGGTTGAGCGAATCGTAGCCGGAGGCGCTGGCGCCATTGGCTGCGGGCAGGCCGTAGATCGGGACCTGGTTGGTCGGATTTTGGTTGGTCGGGTTCTGGCCCGCGCGCGCCGGTGTCTGCTGGCGCTTGCGCAAATCGGCATTGGGATCGGGCAACGTCGGCAGCGCATCCGACGGTGCCTGCGGCACGCCCGCGGTACGGCGCGTCGGCAGCGTGTCGGGCGAGGCGAAGCCACCGCGGTTAGGACTGAACAGGTCGGGGGTGAGGCTCTGGGCGGCCCCGGAGGCGCTTCCAAGGACCGTCAGCGCAAAGCACGGCAAAGCCGCGCGCAGGAAATGCGCGCGTTTGCTCCGGCTCGTGCCTGGAGACGACCCCACGATGGAAGAACTCCAACGAAATCAAACACTTTCGCGATTATCCCCGCCGATCGGAGGGAACCATCGTTAATGGAGTTAAAACAATTATGGTTAACGACCGGTTGAGGGCTGGGGAGCCCTCGTCGCCTCGAAGGTCGTGGCGTGCTAAGCA
This sequence comes from Bradyrhizobium sp. Kon58, assembly GCF_055807455.1. NCBI lineage: Bacteria > Pseudomonadati > Pseudomonadota > Alphaproteobacteria > Hyphomicrobiales > Nitrobacteraceae > Bradyrhizobium > Bradyrhizobium sp. Kon58. Next base: position 282,174 of record NZ_JBVVOT010000008.1, on the reverse strand, counting down.
GACGCCAACGGGCAAACGCCCCTCCTCCCTGGACCAGAACATGCCGAGTTCGAAACCGCTGATGACCCAATCATCCGGCCCCATTCCCGACAGTGTCGAATCCGCACTCCGCACCCTGGAAACGGAAAGCGGCGGTATCAACGCGCTCGTCGCCGCCCTGCGCGGCCCGCTTGGCGCGAGCTTCGCCAAGGCGGTCGATCTGATCCGCAACGCAAAGGGCCGCGTCATCGTCACCGGGCTCGGCAAGTCGGGCCATATGGGTCGCAAGATCGCGGCAACGCTGGCCTCGACCGGCACGCCCGCCTTCTTCGTCCACGCCGCCGAAGCCGGTCATGGCGACCTCGGCATGATCACGCCCGACGATGTTATCATGGCGCTGTCCTGGTCCGGCGAGCAGCCGGAGATGAAGACGCTGGTGAACTATTCAGCACGGTTCGCCATTCCCATGATCGCGGTGACGTCGAACGCGGCGTCCTCGCTGGGACAAGCCGCCGACATCGTGATCGAGCTGCCGAAGGCGCGCGAGGCCTGCCCGCACAATCTGGCGCCGACCACCTCGACCCTGATGCAGGCCGCGATCGGCGATGCCATCGCGATCGCGCTGCTCGAAGGCCGCGGCTTCACCGCGCTGGAGTTCGCGCATTTCCACCCCGGCGGCAAGTTAGGGGCGATGCTGAAATTCGTCCGCGACTACATGCGCACCGGTGCGGAGATCCCGGTCAAGCCGCTCGGCACCAAGATGTCGGACGCGGTGATGGAGATGTCGGCCAAGGGTCTGGGCTGCGTCTGCATCGTCAACGATGCGGCCGAGGCCGTCGGCATCATCACCGACGGCGATCTGCGCCGCCAGATGCGGCCAGACCTGCTGGCGGCTTCGGTCGACGACGTCATGACCAGGCAGCCGAAGACCGTGCCGCCCTCGATGCTGGCCACCGAGATGATCGAGGTGCTCAACACCCGCAAGATCACGACGCTGGTCGTGACCGAGGCGGACAAGGTGGTGGGCATCGTGCACCTGCACGATCTGCTGCGGGCGGGCGTGGCGTAGAGGGCTCTCTCCACTCGTCACTGCGAGCGCAGCGAAGCAATCCAGACTGCCTCCGCGGAAACAGCCTGGATTGCTTTGTCGCAAGAGCTCCTCGCAATGACGGTGGTTAGGGCAGCGCCGGAAACCGCGCCGCCGTCTCTTCCAGCGGCAGCCGCAGCCCGTTCGCCAGATACGACACCGTGCGATAGAAGCCGCACAGCAGCATGATCTCCAGGATCTGCGTCTCATCGTAATGCGCCGATAGCGCGGCGAACTCGGCGTCGTCAAAGGTCGCGCGGTGATGCAGCGCGTCGACGGCGGCAATCAGCGCCTGCTCGGCCGGGGACCAGCACGGCGACCTCGCATTGCCTCGCACGGTGGCGTGCACTTCCTCCTCGGTGAGTTTCGCTGGCCCGGCAAAGACCGCGACGTGCACGCCCCATTCATATTCACATTTGTTCAGCCCGCAGGTGCGGTCGATGACGATCTCGCGCTGGCGCAACGAGAGCGGGCCGGGATCGAGCAGGCCGCCGGCGCGAAACTTGTCCCAGGCGCGGGTGTGGCCCGCCATAACCCGGAACAGCAGCAGCGGCGGCGCACCGCGCATGATGCGGTCGAACTGCGCCTGGATCTCCAGGGGATAAGGCGGGGTGAGCGGGGCAATACGCGGCGTGGCCTGGGACATCGGCCGCCTCTTTTGCTACATTTATTGTAGCGATACGCTACACTATTTGTAGCATCACGCAAGAGGCGGCGATGGCGAAACAGACCACTTCGAGATCGCGCGGCGTCCGTGGCTCGCGCACCGCGCGGCCGGTCATGGCGCTGCTCGACCTCCTGGGACGACGCTGGAGCCTGCGAATCCTGTGGGAGCTGCGCGACGCCCCCCTCACCTCGCGCGCATTGCGCACCGCCTGCGACGAGGCCTCGCCGACGGTGCTGCAGGCGCGGCTGGACGATTTGCGCGAGGCCGGGTTCGTGGAACTGGGCGAAGCTGGCGGTTACGGGCTGACGGCGCTGGGGCGGGAATTGTGCGAAACGTTCATGCCGCTGCATAGGTTTGCGGAGCGGTGGAAAAAGAGCTGAGACGCCGGTCATCTCCCTCTCCCCGTTCTTACGGGGAGAGGGTTGGGGTGAGGGGCTGCCTCCGCAAATTCTGTGACAGCTGCCTTCGCCGAGGCTCCCCCTCACCCGGATTGCATCTTCGATGCAATCCGACCTCTCCCCGCAAGCGGGGCGAGGTAAGATAAGACTAAGCCGCCGCCACCGTCAGATTCGCACCGTCGACCTGCACCACTTTCACACGCGTGCCCGCCGGCGTATCGGGACCTGCGACGCGCCAGACGGTGTCGCCAATGCGCATGGTGCCGTTGCCGTCGACGATCGGCTTCTCCAGCGTGAACTCGCGGCCGAGCAGCGCATCCGCGCGCTTGTTGAGGAAGGGGCTGGCGGCAATTGCATCCGGCTTCGGCCGGGCGAGCCGGCGCCATACCGGCACGGCGGCGGCGGCGAAGATCGCGAACATCACGAGCTGGATCTGCCAGGATATCGCTACTCCGAACGAGATCAGCCCGACCAGCAGCGCGGCGAGCCCGAGCCAGAACAGGAACACGCCCGGCGCCAGCACCTCCAGCGCCATCAGGATGAAGCCGAAGATCAGCCAATTCCAGGTGCCGAGCGATACGAACATGTCGGTCATGACACGACCTCTTTGAAATGGCGCATGCCCTCCGCGCAAACGCGTTCCGCGTTTGTCGCGAGGGAAAACCGGTGTTCACTTTTCCGGGGCATGCGCTTTAGCCCTGCCGCGGCGGCACCGCCGGCGGCGTGCTGCCGGTCGTCGGCACCGAGCCGCGGCGGGCAGCAGCGGCCGCGGACGCCGCGCTTTCGCCGAACGTGGCCTTGGCGATCTCGCCGATGCCGGCGAGCGAGCCGAGCATGCTGGTGGCTTCGATCGGCAGCATGATGATCTTCTGGTTCGGCGAGTCCGCGAACTGGCCGAACGCCTTGATATATTTGTCGGCGATGAAATAGTTCAGCGCCGCGACGTCGCCCTTGGCGATGGCTTCACTGACCATCTGCGTCGCCTTGGCCTCGGCTTCCGCCGACCGCTCGCGCGCTTCGGCGTCGCGGAAGGCGGCCTCGCGGCGACCTTCCGCCTGGAGGATCTGGCCCTGCTTGGCACCCTCGGCGCGCAGGATCTCGGACTGGCGTGCACCTTCAGCCTGAAGGATGTCGGCGCGTTTGACGCGCTCGGCCTTCATCTGTCGGCCCATGGCTTCGACGAGGTCCGCCGGCGGCACGATGTCCTTGATCTCGATACGATTGACCTTGAGGCCCCAGGGCGAGACGGCGGCATCGACCACCCGCAGCAGGCGCTCGTTGATTTCGTCGCGGTGCGACAGCACCTGGTCGAGATCCATCGAACCCATCACCGAACGGATGTTGGTCATGGTCAGCACGGTGACGGCCTGGGTCAGGTTGGAGACCTCGTAGCTCGCCTTGGCGGCGTCGAACACCTGAAAGAAGGCGACGCCGTCGACCGTCACGGTGGCGTTGTCCTTGGTGATCACCTCCTGCTCGGGGATGTCGATCACCTGCTCCATCATGTTGATCTTGCGTCCGACGCGATCGAAATAGGGCACGATCAGATTGAGACCCGGGCTCAGCGTCTGGGTGTATTTGCCGAACCGCTCGATGGTCCAGTCATAGCCCTGCGGTACCGTTTTCACGCCGGCGACCAGCGTGACGATGACCAGCAAGACCAGCACAATTGCGAAAATGTCGAAACCGCTCATATTTCCTCCAAGGCGGGAAAGATTGTCGGAAAAGGCCTTTTCCGCGCTGTCATTGGTCGAGATCACGACCCCAAGGGTTCAGTAAAGCGTTCAGTAAAGGATTCAGTGTTCAGCGGTCGTAGATGATTTCGGCATCGGCACGATTCTACACAAGACGCCGGGAGAGGGAATGGTCGCGATTATGTATTTGCGAGGCGCTCTTGAAAGCGTGCTGACGCAGACCTAGCGACGACGTTAACGAAGCCGGCCATGCCGGCGGTCGCAGCCAAATCCTACTCGATGACTTCGTTCGCGGTTGCGAGCAGGCTTGGCGAAAGCGTGACGCCGAGCGCCCTGGCCGTCTTCAAGTTGATCGCCAGCCCGAACGTGGTTGGATTTTGGACCGGCAGGTCGGCCGCCCGCGCCCCCTTCAGGATGCGATCGATATAGGAGGCGGCGCGGCGGAGCTGCTCGGCGCTGTCGGTGCTGTAGGACATCAAGCCACCCTCGTCGACGAAGGTGCGGCTCCAGAACACCGCCGGCACGCGCGCGTCATTGATCGCCGCCAGCAGAAGCGCGCGGTTGGACATGGTGAAGAAGTCCGGCAGCACCAGCAGGCCGCCGTCCTTTCGCGAGGCCAGGGCGGCGATCGAGGCCGTGTCATGGACCGGCGCGGGCTCCACCGTCACATCGAGCGCGCGGCCGGCGTCCTCGATCGTACGCAGCATCAGGGGCGCGAACGGCGCGGTGGCGGGATTGTAGACCACGAACACACGGGACGGTCTTGGCGTGACCTGCGTCAGCATCTCCAGCCATTTGCCGGCCAGCGGGCCGTCGTAGTCGGTGAAGCCGGTGACATTGCCGCCGGGATGGGCGAGATTCTGGACAAAGCCCTGGCTGACAGGATCGGTGACGACGGCGAAAACGATCGGGACCGTCGTCGTCCGCCGGCGCAGCTCTTCCACGGAGGGCGTGCCGACCGCAAGCAGGATGTCGGGCTTGAGCGCCACGAGTTCGTCGGCGAATTGCGAGATCCGTGCGCGGTCGCCGCCGCCGTTGCGCCAATCGATCTTGAGGTTGTCGCGCTCCTTCCAGCCATGGTCGGCAAGCGCCTGGACCAGGACCGCGCTACGCGTCTGCCCGATCGCATCGTCGGCCGCCGTGACCGAGAGCACGCCGAGCCGGCGCGTCGCATTCGTTTGCGCCAGCACCGAGGCCGGCAGCGCCGCGGTCACCCCAAGAAGCGCCAGAACCTCGCGGCGGTTCATGGGGCGCTCCTCGGATCCACGCTCACTATATCCAGCCCTCGAGCTCGCGCAGCACCAGCGTTCGGATCACATCCATGCCGGGGTCGCTGTCGTTGAGGCAGGGGATCGCGGAAAACTGCTCGCCGCCATTGTGCTCGAAGATCTCGGCATTCTCCTGCGCGATCTCCTCCAGCGTCTCCAGGCAGTCGGCGGAAAAACCCGGTGTGATCACCGCGATGCGGCGCACGCCCTCTTTCGCCAGACGCTCCATGGTCTTATCGGTGTAGGGCTGCAGCCACTCGTCGAATCCGAAGCGTGACTGGAAGGTCAGCAGCAGCTTTGTCTCGTCCATCCCGAGCCGGCGCCGCAGCGCCTCGGTGGTCGCCACGCATTGGCCCTGATACGGATCGCCCTTGTCGACATAGGCCTTCGGCATGCCGTGGAAGGAGGCGACGATCAGCTCCGGCTTGAAGGGCAGGCTCGCCAGATGCGTCTCGACCGAGGTGGCGAGCGCCTCGATATAGGCTTCGTCCTCGTAATAAGGCGGCGTCACCCGCAGCGTCGGTTGCGCGCGCATGCGGGCAAGCACGCGAAACACCTCGTCGCAGACGGTGGCCGACGTCGCGGCGGAATATTGCGGATAGAGCGGTACGGCAAGGATGCGATCGCAACCCTTCGCAATCAGGGCATCGATGCCCGACTTGATCGAAGGATTACCATAGCGCATCGCCCACTCCACCGTGACCTGGTCGCGGTCCGAAAGCATGGCCGCGAGCCTGTCGCTCTGCGAGCGCGTGATGGTCTTGAGCGGCGACTCGTTCTTCTCGGTGTTCCAGATCTTCAGATAGTCGCGCGCCTTGGCGCGGGGGCGGGTGCGCAGGATGATGCCGTTCAGCACCACCTTCCAGATCAAGCCCTGATCCTCGATGACACGGGCGTCCGAGAGGAACTCCTTCAGATAGACCCGCACGCCGCGCGCGTCGGCGGTATCGGGCGTACCGAGATTGACCAGGAGCACGCCGACGCGCGAGGGGGCGGGCTGCGTGGCCGGCATCGCGGTCTGGCTGGGGGCGATTGTCATCATGATCCGTTGCGTCGCGCGTTGTTCCGAACTTGTCAAGATTGGGGCGGTTTCGCTAGGGTCAGTACACAGGGGGAGAACCATGACGTTGGCGGAATGGTGCGTTTTCGGGGCGCTGCTGCTCTATCTCTTAACGATCATCTCGATCAAATGGATCAGATTTCGCGGCTTCGACAATTCGCGGCCGCGCGATCCAGCCTTCTTCGAGGACGCCATTGCTCAGCGCGCGCTCGGCGCTCACCAGAACGGGATCGAGACCTTTCCGTTCTTCGCCTTTGCGGTGCTGCTCGCCGAATACAGGGATTCGCCGCAGCGGCTGATCGACGAGCTCGCGGCGCTGTTCCTGATCGTACGGATCGCCTATGTGCTGACCTATCTCGGCAACCGCCCGACGCTGCGCTCCATCCTCTGGAGCATCGGCTTTGCGATCAATCTCGGGATCTTCTTCATGCCAGCGTTGAAGCAGTTTCTGCCGGTGTGAGCTTGAGATCGTAGCCCGGATGGAGCGAAGCGTAATCCGGGATTCCTCCACGGCGGCACTGTCCCGGATTGCGCTTCGCTCCATCCGGGCTACAACACCTGCCGCTCAAAAACACGTCGTCCGTTCGGCCGCGACGTAGCCCAGCAACAGGCCCGCGCCGAACAGCAGCACGAGGCCGGCGGCGGCGAATTCGATGCCGCGCATGAACAGTGCGCCGCCGCTGTCGCGTCCGGCACTCAGGCGGGCGGCGATGTCCTTGGCGGAGACGGCGACCACAGCGATGGCCGCGACCGTGATCGCGGTGCCGAGCCCCATCAGCAGGGTCGCGGCAATGCCGGCCCAGAACAGGCCCTGGGCCAGCGCGAACACCAGCACCAGAATCGCGCCCGAACAGGGGCGAATGCCGACGGTCAGGATCGCGGCAAAGCCGCGCCCCCAGCCGCCGGGGCCGGCGAGCTCGCTCGGCGTGGGGCCGTGGGAATGGCCGCAATGCTCGTCGTGAACGTGGTCATGCTGGTGGTGATGATGATGGGCCTGGGCGTGGTCGTGACCATGATGATCGTGCGCATCGTGATGGTGGTGACCGAGATCATGATGGTCATGCGGCACGCCCGCGATCGCCGGCACCGGCTGAACCACCTGGAGGGCACGGATGAAAGTGCGGCCCTTGACCCAGACCAGGCGCAGCCCGAACAGCGCGATCAGGGCGTAGCTTGCGATCTCGATCGCGCCTTCCGCCTTGCACATGGTCTTGGCGGTCGCATTCAGCACCCAGGCCGAGATGCCGACGATCAGGATCGCCACCAGCGACTGCATCAACGCGGAGGCAAACGACAGCACGATGCCGCGCCGGGCGGTCTCGCGATTGGCGACGAGATAGGAGGCGATCACCGCCTTGCCGTGCCCGGGACCAGCCGCGTGGAAGATGCCATAGGCAAACGAGATGAAGAGCAGCGTCCACACCGCGGAGCCGTCGGACTTCGCGGCGCGGATGGTCGCCGACATCTGGCGGTAAAATTCCGACTGTTTTGCCAGCAGCCAGCCGATCAGGCCGCTGGCCTCGGGCTGGGTGGCTTGTGGCGAACGCGGCGCGCCGAACGGGTTCTGCGCGAGGAGATCGTGGAGCGCCGCATCGGCCGCGCCCACGATGAGAAGAACGCCGGCGCAGACAGCGAGCCCGCGCGCCATGGGCGTGAGTTGCGGCTTCAAGGGCAATCCACCGTGATCTTGTTGGCGAACATCATGCCGAAATTGGAATTCTCGCCGTTCATGAACGTCTGCTCGTTGAGCTTCTGCGCGGTCGCGGTGCCGTCGCTCGGCCGCTCAAGTTTCATCTGGCAGCCGGCGGGTGCGCCGACCAGCTTGACCGGATTATCCTTGGCCATCTGGAAGTCGATGAAGAAGGAGCGGTCGAACACTTCGAGCACCAATTGCTTGGGCTTGACCGGGTTCTTCAGGGGCAGCGTGAAGTGCAGGGTCAGGACCGTATCCTTGTAGTCGAGAAAGTAGTCGACCGGCTCCTGGAATCGCTCCTTCTTGCCGTCGGCTCGCGCGAAGGTGAAGTAGGCGTATTCCTTCAGCGACTCGACATTGGTCTGCGCCAGCGGCCCCAGCTCCTCGCGCGTATAGGCGCCCTTGGCCTTGCTCTCGAGCCCCTGCACCGCATAGGCCGAGAACATGTCGTCAAAGATCCAGGCGTGGCGCACGCCGGTGATGGTGCCGTCCTCGGCGTAGAGCAGCTCGCTGGTCGCGGTGATCCAGACATGTGGATGCGCCCGCGCCGCGCCTGATGCGAGCGACATGGCGATAGCAAGCAGCAGCCCGAACAGGGCGCGCATGCCCATCAGGCCGCCTTCGGAGCGTCGAGCAGGCCGCGGCGGCGCAGCAGCGCGTCGGGCTCCGGCGGCCGGCCGCGGAAGGCCTCATAGGCGGCTTCCGGATCAAGCGATCCGCCGCTCGAGTAGATGTCGTCGTGCAGGCGCTTGGCGACGGCGGGATCGAAGATGTCGCCGGCTTCCTCGAACGCGCCGAAGGCGTCGGCGTCCATCACCTCCGACCACATGTAGCTGTAATAGCCGGCCGCATAATGATCGCCGGTGAAGATGTGACCGAATTGCGTCGGACGGTGACGCAGCGAGATCTCCTCGGGCATGCCGATCTTTTCCAGCTCGCGTCTCTCGAAGGCGCGGACATCCTGCGCGGCGGAGGCCGGCTGGGTGTGGAATTCGAGATCGATCAGCGCCGAGGAGACGAACTCGACGGTGGCAAAACCCTGGTTGAATTTTCGCGCGGCCAAGAACCGTTGCAGCAGATCGTCCGGCAGCGGCTCGCCGGTCTGGTAATGGCGTGCGAACTGCTGCAGCACCTCGGGCCGCTCCTGCCAGTGCTCGTAGAGCTGCGAGGGCAATTCGACGAAGTCGGTGAACACGGAGGTGCCCGACAGCGACGGATAGGTCACGTTGGAGAGCATGCCGTGCAGGCCGTGGCCGAACTCGTGGAACAGGGTGCGGGCGTCGTCGGGCGACAGCAGCGAGGGTTCCCCATCCGCGCCCTTGGAGAAGTTGCAGATGTTGAGGATCAGCGGCGCGACCTCGCCGTCGAGCTTCTGCTGGTCGCGCAACGAGGTCATCCAGGCGCCGGAGCGCTTCGAGGGCCGGGCGAAGTAGTCGCCATAGAACAGCGCCCTGTGCTTGCCGTCCCGCCCCTTCATCTCCCAAACCCGGACGTCCGGATGCCAGACCGGCACATCCTTGCGCTCGGCGAAGGTGACGCCGAACAGGCGCGTGGCGCAGTCGAAGGCGGCCGCGATCATGTGGTCGAGCGCGAGATACGGCTTGATCGCGGCGTCGTCGAAATTGGCGCGCTGAAGGCGCAGCTTTTCGGCATAGAAGCGCCAGTCCCAGGGGGCGAGCTTGAAATTGCCGCCCTCCTCGGTGATCAGCGCCTGCATGTCGTCGCGGTCGGCGAGGGCCCGCGCCCGCGCCGGCTTCCAGACCCGCTCCAGAAGGCCGCGCACCGCTTCGGGCGTCTTGGCCATGGAATCCTCGAGCCGGTAGGCCGCGAAGGTCGGGTAGCCCAGGAGATTGGCGCTCTCCTCACGCAGCTTCAGGACCTCGACGATGGTCGCGTTGTTGTCGTTGGAATTGCCGTTGTCGCCCCGCGCGGTGAAGGCCTTGTAGACCTTCTCGCGCAGGTCACGCCGGGCCGAGCTCTTCAGGAACTGTTCGACCGAGGAGCGCGACAGGGTGACGATGGCCTTGCCAGCCATGCCGCGTTCTTCTGCCGCAGCCTTGGCGCTGGCGACAAAACTCTCCGGCAGGCCCTGGCGGTCGGCTTCGCCGAGCTCCATGAACCATTCCTGCTCGTCGCCGAGCAGATGATGACTGAAGCTGGTCCCGAGCTGGGCGAGTCTCTCGTTGATCTCCGCCATCCGCGTCTTGGCCTCTTCGGAGAGGCCGGCGCCGGAGCGGTGGAAGCGGGTGTAGGTGCGCTCGAGCAGGCGGAGCTGTTCCGGTGTCAGACCGAGATTGGCGCGGTTCTCGTGCAGCTGGGCGATGCGGCCAAACAGCACGGCGTTCATCATGATCGGATTCCAGTGCCGCGCCATCCGCAAGGAAACCTCCTTGTCGATCTCCAGAATGGCCGGGTTGGAATGCGCCGAGACGAGGTCGTAGAAGACCGACGCGACCTTGCTGAGCAGCTTGCCCGAGCGCTCCAGCGCCGTGATGGTGTTGGCGAAGTCGGCCGCGGTCGGGTCGTTGGTGATCGCTGCGATCTCGGCGGAGTGGTCGGCGAAGGCCTGCTCGAACGCCGGGAGGAAGTGCTCCGGCTTGATCTCGTCGAAGGGCGGGGTCGCAAACGGCGTCACCCACGCCTTCAGCAGCGGGTTGGTCTCGGAGTCCGTAGTTTGGCGGGGTTCTGACATTACAAGTCCCGATTTGTGGCTCGATTGTTGCGGCCAGCTATAGCACGCGATGGGGCTTTTTTGGGCCATTTGCCCTTGCTCCCGGCTGCCTTTTCGGGGAGATTGCGGCCCTCCAAGCCTAGGACCCCTGAGCTCATGAACGCGACCTCCTCGTCTTCCCGTCGGATCGTCTGGCCAAGCGTCATCACCGTCATCAGCGCCGCCATCCTGATCGGCGCCGAGGTGTTTGGCGCGGCGTTTGCCGGCGGCTGGGCGCTCGCGATCCTGTTCGGGCTGGGCGAGCAGGGCACGCACATCCTTCAGGCCGCGCTGTTTGCGCTCGGCGTGCTCGTGATGACTGCCTTCATCCGCGCCGCTCAGCGCGTCGAGCCGTTCACGAAGCGCGGCTGAAGCGCGTAGGCGTGCGAGAGACACGCGCGCAGAAAACTTAACGCGCGTTCATCTTCCGCGTCGCTCGCGCAACACTGCGCAAGCAGATGTTAGGCAATTCTGTTCGCAGTCTAAAAAATCTCTTGCGAAGCAGAGTCAAAACACTTATGTGCGGATTGCCCAATTTCGCACGTGCCTGTGGTCGTGTGTCAGTCGGTAGGTATCCGGACAAGAGGCCGGACAGCCGCCAAGGGGTGAAGAAGCCGAGGGGCTCTTCGGAAGTGTGGAAGTCGGAAGGCTGATAGCCGGAAGACGAAAGCAAACCCGGAGCGTCCAGCATCTCTCTCAAAGAGATGCCTTGTCGAAGGTGACTTTGCTCTTTGCAACCGTGACTGGCAGCCGGAGGCGAACCGGCGCACCCCGCTCTCAACGGGGGACGCGACTTAAAGCAACGACGGATCGGGCTTTTTTGGTCTCTACCGGCAGTCCAACGCCGGCGCGGGCTACTGAAAAGGCTTGTCCTTCATTGCCAGGTGTGCGGGCGGGAACATTCCCAACCAATCCACGGCAGCACAGTCTGATGTGAGTCTTTGGCTCGTCGCGCCTCCATCGCGCGATCTGGCCGGAGCGCTCTTATCCGACGTCATTTTTTGAACGGATCCCCGTCGCTGGGCCGTTTGGGAGAGTGCTATGACTGACCGTATCCAGGAATTCCTGCGCAACCGCCGCAGCGAGGGCCTCGACACCGAACCGTGCCTCGTCGTCGACCTCGAAGTCGTGCGCGACAATTACCAGACCTTTGCCAAGGCGCTGCCCGACAGCCGCGTGTTCTATGCCGTCAAGGCGAACCCGGCGCCGGAAGTGCTGGCTTTGCTCGCCTCCATGGGCTCCTGCTTCGACACCGCGACGGTCGCCGAGATCGAGATGGCCCTGGCCGCCGGTGCGACGCCCGACCGCATCTCCTTCGGCAACACGATCAAGAAGGAGCGCGACATCGCGCGCGCCTTCGCGCTCGGCATTCGGCTGTTCGCGGTCGATTGCGCCGCGGAGGTCGAGAAGGTCGCCCGTGCCGCGCCCGGCGCAAAGGTGTTCTGCCGCATCCTCTATGACTGCGCCGGCGCCGAATGGCCGCTGTCGCGCAAGTTCGGCTGCGATCCGGAGATGGCCGTCGACGTGCTCGACGTTGCCAAGCGTCTGGGCCTGGAGCCGTGCGGCATCTCCTTCCATGTCGGCTCGCAGCAGCGCAAGGTGAAGGCGTGGGACCGTGCGCTGGCGATGGCCTCGCAGGTGTTCCGCGACTGCGCCGAGCGCGGCATCAACCTGACCATGGTCAACATGGGCGGCGGTTTCCCGACCAAGTACCTGAAGGACGTGCCGCCGGTCGTCACCTACGGCCGATCGATCTTCCGCGCGCTGCGCAAGCACTTCGGCAACCAGATTCCGGAGACCATCATCGAGCCGGGCCGCGGCATGGTGGGCAACGCCGGCATCATCGAGTCCGAGGTCGTGCTCATCTCGAAGAAGAGCGACGAGGACGAGGTGCGCTGGGTCTATCTGGACATCGGCAAGTTCGGCGGTCTCGCCGAGACCATGGACGAGTCGATCCGTTACGCCATCCGCACCCCGCATGACGGCGCGGACATGACGCCGTGCGTGCTCGCGGGCCCGACCTGCGACAGCGCCGACGTGCTGTACGAGAAGAACCCGTATCCGCTTCCGGTGACGCTTGAGATCGGCGACAAGCTGCTGATCGAAGGCACGGGGGCCTATACGTCGACCTACTCGGCGGTGGCTTTCAACGGCATCCCGCCGCTGAAGACCTATCACATCTGATCCGCCTCTCGTCTGAGGCCTGACGAACCCGGGAGCCGGCTTGCCGGCTCCCTCCCTGACATTTCGATTTCTGACGACGCCTTGGACCGGCGTGCTTTGCGCACGTCCGTTTCAAGCGGGGACTGACGCGCCATGACTGCTCTTCGGAAGACACAGGTTGACCCCACCTCGAAAGCCGCTCCGTTCGCGATCCGTGCGGAGCGTGCGGCCGACGTTGCGATGCGTGAAGCGCTGCTCGATGCGTCCTTTGGCGATAACCGCCATGGCCGCACCTGTCAGCGCCTTCGTGACGGACGCGCACCCGCTGCCGGCCTTGCGCTGGCCGCGATGCGCGAGGGGAAGCTCGTGGGAACCGTGCGGCTGTGGCACGTCAGCGCCGGAGGCAGGCCCGCTCTGGTCCTCGGACCGCTGGCGGTGGACCCTGCCTGCCGCGAGCTCGGGATCGGCGCCGCGCTGATGCAACAAGCGCTGGCTGCCGCCCGGGCGCGCGGGCATTCCGCCGTGATCCTGCTCGGCGATGCCCCTTATTACGCCCGCTTCGGCTTCTCGCCTGAGAAGACCGGCGAGCTGTCGCTGCCCGGCCCGTTCGAGCGCGACCGCCTGCTGGCGATCGAATTCCATGCCGGTGCGCTGGATGGCGCCGAGGGGATGATCGTCCCGACTGGCGCGGTCCTACCCAAACGGAGGGTAGTTCGCGGCCTCGAGGCGCGCGCGGCGTAAGGGATTGCCATGACGGCGATACCAAAGCCGCGCCGAGCGGAGATGCTCGCGCGTGCCCTTTGCTTTAGGGTTGCGCGGGCCTGAGAAACGCCCTTTAACCCGCCAAACGCCCCCTTCAGTCGAGGCCCACGACCATGTCCCGCCGCCTGATTTCCACCGGCTCCCCGTTCGAGAAGACCGCCGGCTACAGCCGCGCCGTGATCGACGGCGAGTTCGCCTTCGTCGCGGGGACCACCGGTTACGACTACGCCACGATGACAATGCCGGCCGATGTCACGAGCCAGTCACGCAACTGCTTCAAGACCATCGAAGCTGCCCTGAAGGAGGGCGGCTTCGAGATGGCCGACATCGCCCGCGTGACCTACTACCTCACCGACATCAAGGATGCGGACGCGCATTTCGCGGTCTGCGGCGAAGTCCTCGGCGAGATCCGCCCGGCCGCCACGCTTCTCGTCGTCTCGGCGCTCTACAAGCCCGAGATGAAGGTTGAGATCGAAGCCACTGCCAAGCGCCGCAGCGCCTGAGCCATCCCTCACCATTTTCGCCAGCACGTTCCGGAGAAACCATCCCATGAGCCCCGCCTCGCAGATCTACGCGAAGATCACCGGTCCCATCGTCATGGTCGGCTTCGGCTCCATCGGCAAAGGCACTCTGCCGCTGATCGAGCGGCATCTCGATTACGACAAGTCGCGCGTCACCGTGATCGATCCGAAGGACGAGGGGCGCAAGGCGCATTGCGAGAAGCAGAATGTGCGCTTCATCCAGAAGGGCGTGACCAAGGACAATTATCGGGAGTTGCTGACCCCGCTGCTCACTGAGGGCGGCGGCCAGGGCTTTTGCGTCAATCTCTCGGTCGACACCGGCTCCACCGACATCATGGAGCTCTGCAACGAGCTCGGCGCTCTCTATATCGACACCGTCAACGAACCCTGGCTCGGCTTCTATTTCGATTCGTCGAAGGGCCCGGAGGCGCGCTCCAACTACGCCCTTCGCGAAGCGACGCTGGCCGCCAAGATGGCGCGCCCCGCAGGCTCGACGACGGCCGTCTCCTGCTGTGGCGCCAATCCCGGCATGGTCTCGTTTTTCGTCAAGCAAGCGCTGCTCAACGTCGCCGCCGATCTGAAGCTCAATGCCCCCAAGCCGAAGACCAAAGCCGAATGGGCGGACTTGATGCGGCAGGCCGGCATCAAGGGCATCCACATCGCTGAACGCGACACGCAGCGCTCCAAGAAGCCGAAAGAGCCAGATGTCTTCGTCAACACCTGGTCGGTGGAAGGTTTCCTATCGGAAGGCGTGCAGCCGTCAGAGCTCGGCTGGGGCACCCATGAAAAATGGATGCCCGAGAATGCGCGGACTCATGAAGCCGGCTGCGGCGCTGCCATCTATCTGATGCAGCCCGGCGCCAACACGCGCGTGCGCACCTGGTGCCCGACCCGCGGCGCGCAGTATGGCTTCCTCGTCACCCACAACGAGTCGATCTCGATCGCGGACTATTTCACCGTGCGCGACGCATCGGGCACGGCGGTGTACCGTCCGACCTGCCACTATGCTTATCATCCGGCGGACGATGCCGTGCTGTCACTGCATGAAATGTTCGGCCGCGCCGCGAAGATGCAGGAAAAGCACCACATCCTCGACGAGAACGAAATCGTCGACGGCATCGACGAGCTCGGCGTGCTGCTGTTCGGCCATGACAACAATGCCTATTGGTACGGCTCGCAGCTCTCCATCGAAGAGACCCGCAAGCTCGCGCCCTATCAGAACGCCACCGGTCTGCAAGTGACCTCCGCCGTGCTCGGCGGCATGGTGTGGGCGCTGGAAAACCCGAAGGAAGGCATCGTCGAAGCCGACGAGATGGATTTCGATCGTCTGCTGGAAATCCAGCTGCCGTATCTCGGCCCGGTGAAGGGTTTCTACACCGACTGGACGCCGCTGACGGATCGTCCGGGACTGTTTCCGGAAGATATCGACACCAGCGATCCCTGGCAGTTCCGGAATGTTCTGGTGCGGTGATTGTGCCGTCATGCCAGGACTTGTCCCGGGCATACACGCAATTTCTTTCTCGCGACTCCAAGAACGTGGATGGCCGGGACAAGCCCGGCCATGACGCCACAACTGGCAGCTAGCTACTTCCTCTCGATCGGCGGCGCGATCTTCTCGGCTGGCGCCGGCGGCAATGCGGGTTTGGCCGCGCCCGCAGCGCCTTGCGTCTGCGGGTCGGGCCGCGCGGGCTCTGGGGCCGGCGTGGTCGGCCGGTCGCCGCCGGGCTTGGCTTCTGCAGGCTTGTTCTGATCGTCGGACGGGGTCCCCTGAAGGGGTTGCGTTGCCTGGGCCGTCTGCATCCGGGTCTCGGCGCGGATTTGCGCCAGCGACATGCCTGACACCACGACGCCTGCCGCGAACAGCGAGCAGGCAACCATCAGGTCGAGTTTCAGTCTGCGCTTGTCATATTGGCCGGGCATGTCGATCACCGCCTTTGTCCGTGGGATCAACGAAATCGTCGGTCCGCGGTTCCCTGCCCGCAATGGCGGGAACTCGACGGCTGCGCGCCCAATCGCCGCGCTCAGTCCGTGGTGCTGACTTCCCAGGTGGCGTGGCGGACGCCGGGCAGGTGCTGGAGATCGGTCGCCACTGCATTCAGCTCGTTTGGATCGACGGCGCTCGCGACCAGCTTTGCCACGATCTCGATCAGATCATCCCCGGTTTCGACCATTTCGATATCGGCCACCAGATATTTTGCGCTCTCGAGCTTCTCGACCAGCCGGTCACGCATGTCGGGCAAGGCGTCCGATGCGACCGCGAGCTTGAAATAATAGGTCGCCTCGGAGGTCTTCTCGTTCAGCGGAATCCGGTTGATGGCGTTGACCAGCGGCCGCAGCATGGTGTTGCCGGCAATCACGAACACCGTCAGCGCCGCCGCTTGCGCGATCATGTCAGCGCCGGCGCAGGAGCCGACCGCGGCCGAAGCCCACAGCGTCGCCGCGGTATTGAGCCCGCGCACGTCCATGCCCTGCTTCATGATGACGCCGGCGCCGAGGAAGCCGATGCCCGAGACGACGTAGGAGATCACCCGCACCGCGCCGTCGGCGCCGGTCAGGTGCATGGCGAGATCGACGAAGGCGGCGGCGCCGACCGCGACCAGCACGTTGGTACGCAGGCCCGCGGTGCGCTGCCGGTACTGCCGCTCAGCCCCGATCAGCGTGCCCAGCACGAAGGCCGTGAACAGGCTGACCAGCGTGTCCGCGAAATCAGCGATCTGGAAGGTCGTCAGAAACCGCATGGCCCCCTATACGGTCGGAACGATGACAGATTAAAGCTCGAGCAGGCCGCCGTCGCCATTTTCGTCGGCGAACGCCAGCAGCGTCCCCTTGGCGTTCCAGGCGAGCGCGGCCACCGGCGGGGTGCCGTTGCGGCGGACGAGGATCTCGGCGCCGTCCTCCAGACGCACCATCAGCACGGTGCCGTCGCTGTAGCCGGCGGCGAAGATGTCGTTCTTGGGATGGCAGGCAACGACCGACACGCGCGCCTGCAGCGGCGCGAGCATCGCAGGCTCCTTGCCCATCGGTCCGTCCTTGCTGGCGAACGGCCATATGATGACGGTGTCGGCGCCCGACGTCGCGAGCCCCTTGCCGCCCGCGCTCCACGACATCGAGCGGACGCGGCCGGGATAGCCGGTCATGCGCATGTGCCTGTTGTCGGCAAGCCGCCAGCCGTGCAGCGCCGATTCGTGCATCGTGGTGACCAGGAATTTGTTGTCCGGGCTGAAGGTGACGCCGAGATGCGAGCCGGCCCAGGGCAGGAATTCGGCCGATCCCGCCATGTTGGGAAACCACAGCGTCGCGCCGTTGTAATGGGCGATCGCGAGACGCTGGCCCTTCGGCGCAAACGCAAGGCCGCCGACGGTCGAGGGCACCTCGAGCGACTTCTCCTCGCTCTTGCCGCTCTTGAAGAAGGCGGTCTTGCCGGCCGACCATGCATAGGCACCGTCCGGATGCAGCGCCACCGCATCGATCCAGCGCCGCTTCGGGTCGGTCGCAAGCAGCGTCACCTCGCCCTTGGCGTCGAGCGATACGACTTTTCCATCGTCGCCGCCCATCACGAGGCGCTTGCCATCGGAGGCGGCCGAGAGAATGCCGCCGCTGTGCGCGGCGACCTTGCTGATCTCACCCTGGCCATCCACGAACGCAACGTTCTCCTCGCCGCCGACGAAGGCGGCGCGGGGCCCAAGGAAATGCACGGAGGTCACGACCATCCCGAGCGCAAGCGGTTTGACGCGCTCGGTGACGGAGACGATCGAGGCGGAATCGGCGGGCGGCGTAAACTCTTTCATCACGAGACGATGCAGCTCTCAAAACCCTGGCGAATGAGGTCTTGCGGCAATTCACGGCCGATGAAGACGAGACGACTTTCGCGCGGCTCGCCCTCCTTCCACTTCCGCTGGTGGTTGCCCTCCAGCATCATGTGCACGCCCTGGAAGACGTAGCGGTCGTCGTCGTCGTGGAAGGCGAGGATGCCCTTGGAGCGGAGGATCTTGCCGCCCTCCACCTGCACCAGGTTCTGGAGCCAGGGCATGAACACGTTCGGATCAAGCGGCTTGTCGGTCTTGAGCGACAGCGATTGCATGTCCTCGTCGTGATAGTGCTTCAGGCCGTGGCCGTGATCATGATCGTGATGATGGTCGTGACCGTGGTGATGATGATCGTGGTCGTGGTCATGATCCTCGGCATTCAGGAAGTCCGGCTCGATGTCGAGGATGCGGTCGAGGTCGAAGGCGCCGCGGTCGAGCACGTCGGCCAAAGCCACCGAGCATCGCTCGGTGCGGTGCAGCTTCGCATAGGGATTGATGGCGCGGATGCGGGCCTCGACCTCGGCAAGCTCGCCCTTGGTGACGAGATCGGTCTTGTTCAGCACGATGACGTCGGCAAAGGCGATCTGGTTCTTGGCCTCGGGCGCGTCCTTCAGACGATCGGACAGCCATTTGGCATCCGCAACCGTGACGACCGCATCGAGGCGCGCGTTCTTCTGCACGTCCTCGTCGACGAAGAAGGTCTGTGCCACCGGTGCCGGATCGGCAAGGCCGGTGGTCTCGACGATGATGGCGTCGAACTTGCCCTTGCGCTTCATCAGGCCTTCCATGATGCGCACGAGGTCGCCGCGCACGGTGCAGCAGATGCAGCCGTTGTTCATCTCGAACACTTCCTCATCGGCGCCGATGATCAGGTCGTTGTCGATGCCGATCTCGCCGAATTCGTTGACGATGACGGCGTATTTCTTGCCGTGGTTTTCCGACAGGATGCGGTTCAACAGCGTGGTCTTGCCGGCACCGAGATAGCCGGTCAGGACGGTCACGGGAATTTTTGGGGCGGTCGCTTCAGACATAACAACTCCGGACTTCGGGCTTTTCGCGCGACGCGAGGCGGGGTGGCCCCTGCCCTAGTGGTCAAGCGCGCTGGTCAGGGCCTTTATATTGTGCCTGACCATA
Organism: Bradyrhizobium sp. Kon58; assembly: GCF_055807455.1. Taxonomy (NCBI): domain Bacteria; kingdom Pseudomonadati; phylum Pseudomonadota; class Alphaproteobacteria; order Hyphomicrobiales; family Nitrobacteraceae; genus Bradyrhizobium; species Bradyrhizobium sp. Kon58. The sequence goes on along the minus strand of NZ_JBVVOT010000008.1, from coordinate 263,232 downwards.
TCAATGTAAGTGGGTGCAGGCCCCTTTTCGCCGGTCAAACCGTCCGAAATCAGGGTCCCGCCGACTTTTGAGCCGGTCTCCGCCGCGATCCGCCGGATCAGCCGGTCGTCGCTGATATTTTCCAGGAACACGGCCGGGATTTTCTGGGCCTTGATCTGGCCGATGATGGTGGCGATGTCCCGCGCGCTGGGCTCGGTTTCCGTGGAGACGCCGAGCGGCGCGATGAACTGGACGCCATATTCGGCGGCGAAATAGCCGAAGGCATCATGGGTCGAGATCACCTTGCGCCGCTCTTGCGGGATTTTGGCCATGGCGTCGCGGACCTCGCGGTCGAGCGTTTCGAGCTTTTCCAGATAGGCCTTGGCCTGGGCCCGGAAGAACTCCGCATCGTCTGGGTCGGCCGCGGCCAGCGCATCGGCGATGTCGGTGACGTAGATTTTGGCGTTGGGGACGGACTGCCAGCCATGCGGGTCGGCGGCCGAGCCGAGCTTGAGCGGCGCGATGCCGGCGCTCGCGGTGACCACCTGCGCCTTGCTGCCCGAGGACTGCACGAGGCGCGGCAGCCAGCCCTCGAGACCAAGCCCGTTGACGATGACGAGCTTTGCGTCCGCGATCCGCTTCGCATCGCTTGGCGCGGGCGTGTAGACATGGACGTCACTGTCGGCACCGACCAGCGTCGTCAGATTGACCCGGTCGCCGCCGACATTGCGGACGAAATCGGCCAGGATCGAGAAGCTCGCGACGACCTTCAGTTGCTCCGCGGCGTGCAGCGGCGAGGCGATCAGCACAAGCACACAAAGCAGGATGCGCCGCATCGCTGTCACGCTTCCAGATGCCGGCCGGGAAACAGTTGCCTGACGACACCGCCGACCCGACCGAACAGGACGGAGACGGTGTAGAGCGCGCTCGCCACCAGAATGATCGCAGGGCCCGAGGGCACACGGGTCTGGAACGACAGCACGAGGCCTGCATAGCCGGAGACGGCGGCAGCGACGACCGCGATGCAGATCATGACGGTGAGATCGCGCGACCAGAACCGCGCGATGCCGGCCGGCAGGATCATCAGGCCGACCGCGAGCAGCGTGCCGAGCGCCTGAAAGCCGTTGACGAGGTTGATCACGACCAGCGCGAGGAAAGCGAGATGCGCAGGCCCGCCAGCCCGGCTCACGGTGCGCAAGAACAAGGGGTCGACACTCTCGATCACCAGCGGACGATAGATCACCGCGAGCACCAGCAGCGTCACGGTGGCGTTGAAGGCGACGACCAGCAGCGTCTGGTCGTCCATCGCGAGAATATTGCCGAACAGCACGTGCAGCAGGTCGATATTGGTGCCCTTGATCGAGACGATGGTCACGCCCAGCGCCAGCGATGCCAGATAGAAGGTCGCGAGCGAGGCGTCCTCCTTCAACCCGGTCGAGCGCGCGACGAGGCCTGCGAGGATCGCGACGGCAAAACCTGCGATCAGGCCTCCGGCCGTCATCGCGAACAGATTGAGACCTGAGAGCAGAAAACCGACAGCGGCGCCGGGAAGGATTGCATGTGCCATGGCGTCGCCGACCAGGCTCATCCGCCGCAACATCAGGAACACGCCGATCGGCGCCCCCGCGAGCGACAGCGCGATGACGGCCGCGAGTGCACGTCGCATGAACTCGAATTCGGTGAACGGGCCGATCAGCGCGTCATAGAGCATCGGATATCAAGCCGCCCGTGAGCGGGCATCATCGGCCGAGCAGGCGGCGGCGCTGTCGTCGAAGGCTTCGCACATCCGCATTGCGACCATCAGATTTTCCGGCGTCAGCACCTGCGCCGTCGGCCCCCACGCCACGGGACCGCGCGCCAGCACCAGCGTCTCGCTGAAATGGGTGCGCACCATCTCCATGTCGTGCAGTGCGGCGAGCACGGTGCGGCCCTCGCCATGCCAGTGCTTCACCAGTGACAGCAGATCGGCCGTGGTCTTGCTGTCGATGGCGTTGAAGGGCTCGTCCAGCACGATCAGCCGCGCGTCCTGGAGCAGTACGCGGGCGAACAGCACGCGCTGCATCTGGCCGCCCGAGAGTGTGCCGATCGGGCGGTTTTCGAAGCCGTTGAGGCCGACGGAAGCGATCGCGCGGAGGATCTTTTCGCGCGCCGCCTTGCCGATGCCGCCGAACAGGCCGGTCCCGCGCCACAGTCCGGTGGCAACGAAGTCCAGCACCGAGATCGGGAAGCTGCGGTCGATCTCCGCACTCTGCGGCAGATAGGCGATATCGCGGCTGTCGAGCCCGCCGAGATGGATGCTGCCGTCGAGCGGCCTGAGGATGCCGACGATGCCCCGCAGCAGCGTCGACTTGCCGGCGCCGTTCGGGCCGATCACGGCCAGCAACGCACCCGGCGCGACCTCACCATTGAGATGGTGCACTGCCGGATGACGGTCATAGCCGAGCGTGACGTTGTGAAAATGCAGCGCCGCCATGGTCACCTCATCGCCAGAAAGACCACGCCCCAAAGCACGGCGCAGACCGCGAGCGCGGCCGCGAGGCGGGCGGCCATCGTCATGCGCAGGATCGACCAGTGCGCCGCCTGAGCCGGATGCGGAGAGGCCGCATCGTGGACGTGTGCGTGGGTGTGATCGTGTCCGTGCGAATGCCCGTGATCATGGGAATGGCCATGAGCATGGTCGTGTTGATGGGCTGGGGACGCGGCGGGAACCATGCCGAAACGTTATATTATAACATTACCCCTGTCCACGCCGGGCTCAGGGCTTGCCGATCACCATGGCGATGGCGGCGGCGACGAACGGGAACGGCACCGAAACCGCACAGCGGAACCAGACGAAACGGGCCGGCATGAACGGAATCTCCCACAAAATCACCCGCTGGAAGGCAAACAGCGCCCAGGCGACGACATAGGCCACCACCTGCGGCACCCCACCGCCCGATTTCAGCGCCACCGTACCGATGGAGAACCCGATCACCGGGCCGCCGGGGGTCGCGGCCCCGGCGACCACGGCAGTCGCGACCCCAAGCCAGCCGCTATCCGGGCCGAGCCAGCCGCTGATCACCTCCTGCGGGATGATGGCAGCGATGTAGCCGGAGCCGATCACCCCCAGCGCGATCCGCGGCACGATGTTGATGAAGTCCATCGAGCCTTCGCGCAGCGAGGCCTTGAACACCGGTGGGCCGCGGCGAAAGGCGATCAGGCCAACGCCGAACACCGAGCCCCACAACAGGATGTCGATCAGAAGCGCGGCGCTCAATTCTCGTCGTCCTTGATGGCCGGCTTCGGATAAAGCCGGACGTAGACGAAGCGGCCGAGCGCGCCTGCGAGCACCGGCAACGGCAGCGAGATGACGATGCGCCACAGCGTGAAGTCGGTGCCCATGATCGGGATCTCCCAGGCCACGGCCCGGCCATAGCCGATCAAGGTCCAGCTCACGACCATGGCGATGGTGGCACCGAAATCGGCGCCGACCGCGAGCAGCGCACTCGCCACGGGATAGGCGGTGAAGGGACCGCCGGGCAGGATCGCGCCGAATGCGGTGCCGATCAGAAGGCCTTTCAGGCCCGATTTCGGCCCGAGCGCACGCGAGACTTTTTCGTGCGGCAGGATCTCGGAGATGAACGCGCCGAGCAGGCAACACGCGCGGCAGGATGCCGCCGAACAGCGAGAGATCGTGAGTCAGTATGTCGAGAACACCGTCGGTGCCGTCACGCCGCCAGACCAGACCCGCGCTCACCGCCACCAGCGCTGCGATGATGATGGTCGACCAGCCGATCGGCTTGCGCACGCGACCCGGCCGCGGCTCGGAGTCCGCGTCCTCGGCGGGCGCCGGGTCTTTCGGGGAAGGTTCTGACAACGGGCGCGTTCGGCTCGAGGGTGATGCCCGTCCTGATTAAGGGCGCCGCGGATGCGATGCAAACAGTACGATGACGGGAGCGATGCGCACCTCGCGCAGGGCCATGCGAGGTGAAGTGCGAATTCCGCACAGCAAAAAGGCGGCCGCGCCTGCGACCGCCTTTCGCTATTCCGATGAGGCTTAACTCAGGCCTTGTCGAACAGGGACTCGACGTATTCCCAGTTCACGAGGTTCTCGACAAACGCCTTCAGATAGTCGGGACGGCGGTTGCGATAGTCGATGTAGTAGGAGTGCTCCCAGACGTCGCAGCCGAGGATCGGGGTGGCGCCGTGCACCAGCGGATTCTCGCCGTTCGGGGTCTTGGCAATCTCGAGCTTGCCGTTCTTGACCTGGAGCCAGCACCAGCCGGAGCCGAACTGGCCGACGCCGGCCGCCTGGAAGTCCGTCTTGAACTTCTCGAAGCCGCCGAGGTCCTCGTTGATCTTCTTCTCGATCTTGCCCGGCAGCTTGGTGCCGCCGCCATTGGGCTTCATCCAGCTCCAGAAATGGATGTGGTTGTAGTGCTGGCCGGCATTGTTGAACACCGCGGGGTTCTTGCCGAACGAGCCCTTGACGATCTCCTCAAGGGACTTGCCTTCCCATTCGGTGCCCTTGAGCGCGTTGTTGCCGTTGGTGACATAGGCCTGATGATGCTTGTCGTGGTGGAATTCGAGCGTTTCCTTCGACATGAATTGTCCGAGGGCGTCATAGGCGTAGGGGAGTGGGGGCAGCGTAAAGGTCATGGGTGTTGTCCGCGACTGATGGGGGAACGAGACTTAACGGTCACCCCTTATAGAAGGTTCCGTGGCCGTTAAATACCGCGAATTTTTCCAAAAGGGCGTGGTGCGGCGGCTTGGCCGGATTGCATAAAATCGTCGCAAGGATGTCGGCGTTTCAACCAGGCCGTAAAATATCATTGCCTTTGAGGTGCTTATGGCAGAACGAAACGCACCGAGGCCGCGGAGATGCGAAAGAGAGAGCGATGAGCATCGAGATCGACATTTTGAACGGCGACGCCTCGTGGCGGATGGCGGAGCCGCTGCATCGGGCGGTCTTCGGACCTGATATCGTCGGGAAGCAGCCCTGGGCTCACGTCAAATGGGCCAATGCCGACTTGCGCGTGCTGATCGAGACGCCCGAGGATGGTCTCGTCTGCCACGTCGGCATCTACTTCCGCACCGTCACCTGGAACGGGCAGAAGGTTCACATCGGCGGCATCGGCGGCGTCTGCACGCGGGAGGACCGGCGCGGCCGCGGCTATGCGACGATGGCAATCGATGCCGCGGTGCATACCATGCGCGCCAACGAGGCGGTCCGCTTCGCGCTGCTGTTCTGCGAGCCGCACAACTTTGCGTTCTACGAGGCCCGCAGCTGGCTCCCCTTCAAGGGCGAGGTCTATTGCGAGCAGCCGGAGGGGCGGATCCGCTTCACCCACATGGCGCCCTATGTCTGCAACATCGTCAGCGCGCCGACGCTGGGCACTATCGACCTCTGCGGCCTGCCCTGGTGAGCCCTGCGTGAGGCGCGGCTGGTGCCGGGGCCGCACGCCATATAATATGTCGATCATCATCCAATATTCCGCGCGGTGACACATGACGATCGACGCCTCCCTGGACGCCGTGCCGCCGCCTGCCCCGGTCGCCTCCCCCATCGCCAGCTTGCTGACGGCACCGATCCTGCCGACACTGCTGCGGCTTGCGATCCCCAACATGATCGCGATGGTCGGCAGCACGCTGGTTGCGATCGCCGAGACCTCCTATATCGGCCGGCTCGGCACCATCCCGCTGGCAGCGATCGCGCTGGTGTTTCCGTTCGCCATGCTGACGCAGATGATGAGCGCGGGCGCGATGGGCGGCGGCGTCTCGTCTGCGATCAGCCGCGCGCTGGGCGCAGGCGACCGGACCCGAGCGGCGACGCTGGCGCTGCATGCCGCCATCATCGGCCTCTGCGGCGGGCTTTTTTTCACGGTGACGATGCTCGTCTTCGGCCGCTCGTTCTTCGCGCTGCTTGGCGGGCGCGAGCGTGTGCTCGAGGAAGCCAGCGGCTATTCGCAAATGCTGTTCTCCGGCGCGGTCGCGATCTGGCTCGTCAACACGCTGGCCTCGGTGATCCGCGGCACCGGCGACATGCGTCTGCCCTCGATGGCGCTGATCGGCACGAGCGTGCTCCAGATCGCGCTCGGCGGCACGCTCGGGCTCGGCCTGTTCGGTGTGCCGCAATTCGGCATGCCCGGTGTCGCCGCCGGTCAGTTGATCGCGTTCACCTGTGCCGCGATCTTCTTCCTCTGGTATCTCTGGTCCGGCCGCAGCCGGCTGCCGCTGGATTTCCGCGCCTTCCATTTCGATCGCGCGTTGTTCTTCGACATCCTCAAGGTCGGCGCGGTGGCCTGCCTGTCGCCGCTCCAGACGGTACTCACCATTTTGATCTTCACCAAGATCCTGGCGACCTTCGGCACCGAGATGCTGGCCGGTTATGGCATCGGCTCGCGGCTGGAATTCTTGCTGATCCCGATCACCTTCGCCTTCGGCATCGCCTCGGTGCCGATGGTCGGCATGGCGATGGGCGCCGGACAGGTGAAGCGCGCGCGGCGCGTGGCCTGGACCGCGGCCGCGGCCTCGGGAATCACGGTGGGCCTGATCGGCGTCGTCATCGCGCTCGATCCGTCACTGTGGGTTTCGCTCTTCACCAGGGATCCCGGCGTTGCCGCCGCCGCCCACAGCTATTTCCATTGGGCCGGCCCGACCTTCGTGTTCTTCGGCATGGGCGTGTCGCTGTATTTTTCCTCGCAAGGCGCGGCGCGTGTCGGCGGTCCCGTGCTCGCCTCCACCGCGCGGCTTCTGATCGTCGCGATCGGTGGCGGCGGCCTCATGATGGCGCAGGCTCCGGCCTGGACCCTGTTCGCGCTGGTTGGCGGCGCCATGGCGGTGTTCGGGCTATCGACCGCGGCCTCGGTCGCCTTGGTGCGCTGGGGCAAATGAGCACAGGTCAATGCACGCAGGCAAATAAACGCGGGAATGTGATTCCATCCAGCGTTGCACTATCCTGCTAGGCTGCTATGGAGGCGCTCCACTTCGGGGCTCTCTCCATGACTTCCAGATTCGCTGCTCTCATCGTCCTTCTGGCTGCGCTCCTTGGCGCGACTGCCGCCCATGCGCAGAGCGCCGACGGGACCTGGCTGACCCAGGCCGGCGATGCCCGCGTCAAGATCAGCAAATGCGGCGGCGGCATCTGCGGCAACGTCGTCTGGCTGCGTGAACCCCACGACACCGCGACCGGCCAGCCCGCCACCGACAGCAAAAATCCCAATCCCGCCCTCGCCAGGCGCCCGATGATCGGCTTGCCGTTGTTCAGCGGCATGCAGCCTTCCGGGCCGAACAAATGGTCGGGCCAGATCTACAATGCCGACGACGGCAGCACCTACGCGAGCAGCGTTACGGTGACATCAGCGGATTCGCTGCGGGTCGAAGGCTGCGTCGGCGCGCTCTGCGGCGGCGAAACGTGGACCCGGGCGGGGCGCTAGCGCTTCACGCCATCATCGTCTTCAGCGCCGTCGCCGCCGAGGCGTAGCCGCCCCGCGCGCCGTCGATGAAATGAACGTGGTCGCTGCGCAGCGCCGACGGGGTGAAGCAGGTCATCATCGCGGCGTCCTGCTGGTGGAGGCCATAACGCACGATGCCGTCGCGCGCGGCAGTCGCGAGGCGATCGCTGAGGGCACGCTCGAGCTCCGGCGTACAGTCGAGGATCATGCGCAGGCCGTCGTCGTATTTTCGGAAGTCGGAGTTCTCCACGACCTGCTGCTTATAAAGCTTCGGCACGAAGCCGCCGACCTTGAGATCGAAGCGCATGATCAGATAGACGAAAAGCGTATAGGCCAGCACGCTGGCGCGGCGTGCGAGCAACGGACCTCCGCGCTTGGTGCGCGCCTCATAGTCCAGCCCCTGCGGCGGCCATGTCAGCGGCGGACCTTGCGGCGGCACGGGCCGACCGGCATCCGGACTGCGCTCGACGAGATGGATGATGTCCTCGATCACCTTGCGGAATGCCGAGGGATCGGCGCCATGGGTCGGCATCACCAGCACGGACAGGATCAGGCCGCGCGCCGCCGGAATGACCTCGAAGCGGCAGGACAGGCCGGAGAGATCGGGCTGCGTGCCCGCGGGCGCTTCGGTGATCGCAAACTCGCCGCGCTTCATCGCGGCGTCGGCCCAGGCGAGCCCGCCGCCAGAAAACATCGCATAAGACAAATTGGCCGACGGACCGAAGCGCGCGACGCGCACGTCGAGGCCCTGCGCGCGGATGGCGCTCACCGGCACCAGCGCGACGCGCATCCCCAAATCGAGATCTTCCCGCACCCATATCGCGGTCGCAGCCAAAGCCTCGCGGGCCGGCTCGAGATCGCGGGGCGCGACCGCAAAACTCGCGCCGTCACCGCCGAACACGAAGGGGAATTCGCGTCCCTCCAATGCGTTCGTCACGGCCGCGATCACGGCGGCACCGGCCATGTTCACCGCCTTGTAGCGCTGCGCCGCGATGGCCTTAGTCGAATCCACGATGTCGGCAACGCCGATGCTCCAATCGTCCGGCAGCGGCGAATACAAAGCTGGGTCCATCAGGCTGGTGAAGCCGCGAAAGACCGGAATGCCGCTATAGAACGCTGATGTCATCGGATGATGCCGGATGGTTGGGATGCACGTCCAAAGAGACATACGTGGAAGAATCGATTCGGGTTCGCCGGGAGCGCGCTCTTGCAACCATTGGCCGAAATGGACCCGGACAACAAGACGAGGGCGCGCTGCAATGCCACAGAAGGTCATTGATCGGCATCAAACAGCGGGCCGCAAATGGCGTCTAGTCTCGATGATCTCACATGGTTGCGCGGGAACATCGACGTGTCCGACTTCGACAGGAAGGACTCCACCGCTCCGGTAAGCCGGCGCACTGGCCGTGATCCGATCAGCGCGGTGAAGATGCCGGAAAGCCTGACCGCGGCCGTCGATAGCTGGGCCGAAACCCATCACCTCTCGCGCTCCGATGCCATTCGTACGCTGGTCGAGCTGGGCCTGAAGGTCGCGCCCCCGACACTCCTGCCAGGGCACCCGCTCGCTTCGGATGCCACCAGGATCGAAGAGCTTGCGGTGCATGAACTCGAGGGGCTGCTCGATCCCGCCCTGTCTGAAGACGAACGCGAGCGCCGGATCCGCCGCCTGACCGACGGCCCGCCGGAGTTCTCGCACGAACGGATTGATCTGCCGAAGCACCGGACCTGAATGTCTAGTGCAGCTTCTCGCCCTCGCGCTTGCGCAGCGCAGATGAAGGTACGTCGTGGCAGCCGACCAGACGCACGAGTTTCTGCGGATACATTTCGTAACCGTGATCACCGGAATTTTGATGAGACATCGGTTGGCAGTGAACGGACTGGCTGTGAACGTCGCTTTGCTGTGCGCAAGATGGCTTTGCCGACGCCTTGATCTGGCTCGAAGCGGTCATGGACTGCTCCCTATCGATTAGGGCAGATCGATTGACGTAACCCAATCGATTGCGGGGCATCTTACGACCAAATCCGGATGATGTCATTGCGCCGGATCAATGCAATTGTGGCGATGGAGTTCCGCTTACGCCGTGTTGCCCGCGTCGACCGTGAACACGGTACCCGTCACATTGCGACCGCCCTCGCCCAGCAGATATTCCACCATGCGAGCGACGTCGTCGGTCTCCGGCAGGCGGCGCAGCGCGCTGCGGCCGGCGATGCGCTTGCGGCTGTCGTCGGAGAGATTGTGCGTCAGCTCGGTGTCGATGAAACCGGGCGCAATCGCGTTCACGGTGATGCCGAGCTTGCCGACCTCGCGCGCGAACGAACGGGTGAAGCCTGTGGCGGCGGCCTTGGTCGCACCGTAAACCGAGAGGCCGTTATAGCCGGTAGTCGCGATGATCGAGGAGATGTTGATGATGCGGCCGGCACCGTCGGCCATCATCTGGCGTGCGACATATTTGGTGAGAATGATCGGCGACAGCACGTTGAGCTGTACCAGCGCCTCGATCTCGGAATTGTGCATGGTCGCGAGCAGGCCTTCGGTGCCGAGGCCGGCATTGTTGACGAGGCCGTAGATCGGGCCGAATTCATCGCGCACGAGTTTGGCATAGGCCGGGATCGCGTCGATCACGGCGAGGTCACAGGCGCGGAAATGCAGGCGCCCCTCCGACCCGGCAATCGCCGCCGTGAGCTCGTCGCTCTCGCGCCGCGCCGCCGCGATCACGTTGTAGCCGGCATCGACAAGCCGCCTGCCGATCGCAAGGCCGATGCCGCGGCTACCACCCGTGACGAGAACATTATGCATCGGTGCGCGCCAGTTTGCCGGCCGGGGTGACGTCGAGCGCCTCGACGAAGCGGATCACCGCCGGCACCTTGTGGGACGCGAGCTGTGCGCGGCACTGATCCAGGATCTGGTCGCGGATCTCCTTCGCGCGCGCCGGATCGGTGCCATCGGCGAGGATCACGTCGGCGACGACGATGCCGCCGGTGATCGGGCTCTTGCGTGACTTCGCCCGCGACATCCGCACGTCGGGATGACGGTTGATCACCGCCTCGATCTCTTCGGGGTGAACCTTCAGCCCGCCGATATTGATGATACCGCCGCGGCGGCCGACGAAATAGTAGCGGTCGCCGCGCAATTCGACGATATCGCCGCTGTCGACATACCCGTCTGCATCGGTGAGCGCAGCCGCGTCGCGGCCGATATAGGCGTGCGCCGTGCGCGTCGAACGGATACGTAGCGAGCCGTCGACGACCTTCATCTCGACGCCGTTGCGGTTGCCGAGATAGTCCGCCGGAAAGCCTTCCAGCCCGTCATTGACGGCAAAGCCGACGCCGGCCTCGGTCGATGCATAGGCATGGCCGACGGAGGAATTCGGGAACGACGCCTTCAGGCCGTCCAGCACCGCCTGATCGGCGATCTCGCCGGAGAGGCGGACGTAGCGTGGCGCGAACTGCGCGGCCGATCCGCTCATCAACAGCTTGCGCCAGTGCGAAGGCGTGCCGGAGATGTGGGAGACACCGCGCGCGTTCAGCCGCGTGACGTGATCGCCGAGCGCCTCATGGGGATCGGACAGTACCATCGAACCGCCGGAGAGAACGGCGCGGAGGAATATCTGCAGGCCGCCATAGCGGCGGATGTCGTAGAAGGTCGCCCATACCGGCGCGGGTCCACGCGCCGGGCCTTCGGCGACGATGGCGCCGGTGAGCGCTTCCAGCGTATGGCCAACGATCTTCGGCACGCCCGACGTGCCCGAAGTGAGCATCAGCCATTCCGTGGCGCGTTCGGTCTTGGCCGGTACCGTGGCCTGAAGCGGCAGTTGTGCGGTGACGACCAGCGGCACGCCGGTCGCGGCCCAGCGATCGGGCTCGTCGGTGACGACGGCATCGATCCCGGCATCCGCCATCAGCGCGTCGAGATGCGCCGGGTTGAGATCCGGCGGGCACAGCAGCATGCGGCGGGCAATACCGTCGAGCTCGATCATGGCAAGGCCCGATCGGAGCTGGTCGGACAATTTCAGCAGCACCGCGCGGCCGGACAGCTCGCCCAGGCGGCCACCCAGGACCGTCTGCGACAGGATATCCGTCAGCGACACGACATCGTGCGCGTCCGACAGCGTGCGGCCGGTCAGCTCCGCGCCAAGATGGTCGCGGAGCGCAAAGATCTCACGCGGGGACATTTTCGTAGGCCCGCACGAAATCGCCCACGGTGGCGGGGAACGCTGCGTCCTCGGAGATGGTGAAGGGGTCGACGCCGGTCTCGTCCTCGAGGCGCGCCACCAGGATGGCGAAGGCGAGCGAGTCGAAGCCCGTCTCGTGCAGAGACAGATCGTCAGAGAGTGCGGGAAGCGCGACGTGCTGCTCCTTGGCGATCTGCTGGATCGCTTCGATGACCTTAGACCGTACCGACATGGCTGGCTCGCTTCTGTTGTCGTTCGTGTTGCGGCGGTTCTTGATGACCGCCTTCCTGGGCCGCTTGTTTACCCGATAGAAGTAAATGGCTTCTTGGACAATTCGGATAAAATTGGACCTATCTCCGAATTTTCGTGCGACTAGAGCCGGATCGTGCCCTCGTTGATTTGCGCGTATGTCTTCGCGTCCAGCGCGACATAGGTGCCGGCCTTCGGGTCCAGCATGAACAGCGGATCGGAGACTACGGCCGGATCAAATCCCTCGCGCGCGAGCTCGCCCTTTTTCTGCTTGAACGTCTCGGTTGCATCGAGCTCGCGCGAGATGCGTATGAAGACGGGATGAGCATAGGCCGGCAGGCGCTGAGCAAGATGGGCGGGCAGCGCCTCTAGGACGAAGCCCTCGTTTACCACGATCGCGCTCATGCCGGCGCGGCCGTCGGTACCGGGGATGCTGACGCCGTAGGTGGTGGCGTCGATCACGCCGGTGAAATCGCGCACGGCGTCGTTGACCTCCGAGGTCGCGACGTTCTCACCCTTCCAGCGAAAGGTGTCGCCGATGCGGTCGACGAAGTGGAAGAAGCCCTTCTCGTCGAGCCGCATCAGATCGCCGGTGCGGAACCAGGAATCGCCCTTGGCAAAGACATCGCGCAGGATCTTCTTCTCGGTCTCGCTCGCCTCGGTGTAGCCCTCGAAGCGACCGCCGCCCTCATCCGCCGTGCCGATGCGGCCTATGGCTTCGCCGGCTTCGCCGCGCGCGCAGGCGATGCAAAACCCCTCTGCATTGCGCAGCGGCGCACCATTATCTGGATCGAGCTTGACGAGACCGGCAGGGAAACGGTGCGCGAGCAGCGGCGGAACGCGGCCGATCGCGCCGGGCTGGCCCTCGACGTTGAACAGCGAGAAATTGCCTTCCGTCGCCGCGTAGAATTCGAGGATGCGCGGAATGGCGAAACGCGTCTGAAAATCGTCCCAGATGTCACCACGCAGGCCGTTGCCGCAGACGAGCCGCAGGCGATGCCGGTTCTCGTATTCCGACGGCGGCGCCTTGAGCATATAGCGGCAGAGCTCGCCGATATACTGAAACAACGTGCAGTCGTGGCGCACGATGTCGGGCCAGAAATTCGAGGCTGAGAATTTTTCCGCGATCACGACCGAGCCCCCGGCGGCGAGCATGCTGCATGGCGCGACGATGCCGCCGACCGAGTGGAACAGCGGCAGGCAATCGTAGAGCCGATCCTGCGGCGTCGCGCCGGTAAGGCCGGCGAACCAAAAGCCCCAGTTGAGGATGCGGCGGTGGCTGATGCTGGCGGCTTTCGGCAGGCCGGTCGTCCCGGACGTGTAGATCAGCAGGGCCCGGTCGTCGATGGTGACGTCGCCACGCTCGTCCGGCGAAAGCGGCCCGTCATCAAGCGCGGCAAGCGCGACATCGATCGCGCGCTCGCAGCGAGCATCGCCATGGGTCCAGACCTTTGCTTCCGTCTTCAGGTGCGGCGACGCGTCGTCCAGCGCATCCTTCAGTTCGTGCGCGACGATGATGTGAGCGGGCCTTGCGACACCGATGCAATGCGCGAGCGACCGGCCGACGAGCTTGGTATTGATCAGCGCGACCACGCCGCCGACCCGACTGATGCCGAGCCAGGCCGCCACATAGTCGATGCCGTTCGGCATGATCAGCGCGACAGTATCGCCCTTGGCCACACCGGCCGAGCGCGCCCACCGCGCATAACGATTGATGCGTCTTGAAAGCCCCTCATAGTCGAGGCTCGCGTCATCGGAGGCCAGCGCGATGCGATCGGGCTGGCGCTGCGCCCAATCGTCAACGACATCGGCGAACAGCCGGCCCGGCAACGTCTCGATCCGTGCGGTGAGCTCGATCGCCTTCAGCCAGATTTTCGAAGCCGAAGGTGCGCGCGCGGCTTTCGGTTGCTCGATGACGCCGGTTGTCATGCCGTTCATTCTTTCGGAACGTGTCTGCTGGTTCCCGGCAGCTTAGCTCGCACGCCCTGCCCAGGTGTTAAGAGACAAGGTAAAACCGGGTTAGTGCGCGATTAACTCTAGTCATCCTTTACCAAACCGGTGGGATGGGCGTGCGCAGTCTCGCAATCCTTGCGATAGCAAAGCCAGTTGTCGGGGCGCGCTACGCGTGTCCCCTTGCCCCGCTTGCAGCGCGAGGTGAACTGGAGAGCATGATGATCACCAAGCGACATTTCATTCAGGCTGCGGCCGCTGCGGCAACCGTGCTCGCCACGCCACGCGCCTTTGCGATCGGGAATCCCTCCTATCCCTCGCATAGCGTGAAATGGGTGGTGCCCTATGCGCCGGGCGGGGCCACCGACGTGCTGTCGCGACTGCTCTGCCAGCGCCTCTCCGACCGGCTCGGCCAGACCTTCGTCGTCGAGAACAAGCCTGGCGCCGGCAGCAATATCGGGACACAGGCAGTGATCGCGTCCGCCCCGGATGGTCACACCCTGCTGTTGACCTCGACCGCGAACGCCATCAACGCCTCGTTCGATCCGGCGCTGCCGTATGATTTCGCCAGGGGGATCGCGCCGGTCGCCGGCGTCGCGCGAATTCCGCTGGTGCTGGTCGTCAACAACGACCTGCCGGTGGCCAGCGTCGCCGACTTCATTGCCTACGCCAAGGCCAATCCCGGCAAGATGTCGATCGCCTCTTCCGGCATCGGCACCTCGCTGCATCTCTCCGGCGAGCTGTTCAAGTCGCTGGCCGGCGTGCAGTTCACCCACGTGCCCTATCGCGGCTCGGCACCCGGATTGACCGACGTGATGAGCGGGCAGATCCAGGGCATGTTCGACAACGTCACTTCATCCTTCGAGCTCGTGCGCGCCGGCAAATTGCGCGCGCTCGGCGTCACCACGCGCGAGCGTTCGGAGATTTTGCCGGACGTACCGTCGATCGCGGACATGCTCAGCGGCTACGAGACGAGTTCATTCTACGGTGTCGGCGCTCCGCACGAGACGCCGCGCGAGATCGTCGACCTGCTCAATCGCGAAATCGACGCCGCGCTGTCCGATGCGGAGATCAAGTCCCGCATCGCCGGGCTCGGCGCAATCCCGCTGCATGGCAATGCCGGCGAATTCGGCGGCATGCTGACGGCGGAGACCGACCGCTGGCGCAAGGTGGTGGAGCTGTCGGGCATTCGGAAGGAATAGCGACCGCGCCTGCACGCGAAGCGGGAGCGTAGGATTCGCCAAGCGCTAGCCGCCCCGCTGATGGCGCGAGCGCTGCGGCGGTGCGTTGAACGGATAATATGGATTGAGATCGCAGCTGGCGGAGCGGCCTGAAGCGGTAGCTCGGCACTGCGGCACTGAGGTGAAGGAGCAATCGTACCACTCCCCGCCACCGCCGTTCGCACCGGAATAGACGTGCATGCAGACGGGATAGCGCGGATCGAAAGTCTGCGCATGCGACGGCGCGGCCATGAGCAAGGCACCGACGGTCATGATCAGGCCGAATAAGCGACGCATAAGAATTCCCCCTCAAAGCCGCATTGCGGATCGCTAGTGCACGTTCTTGTGGCGCCGGCGCGGCGCCGGCGGGGGTTGGTCGAACGCATAGTAGGGATTGACGTCGCAGCTTGCCGAGCGACCCGAAGCCGTTGCGCGACATTGCGGCAGCGAGGTGAAGGAGCAATCGAAATAATCGCCGCCGCCCCCGCCGAAGCCGCCGGGCGTATAGACGTGCATGCACACCGGATAACGTGGATCATAGGTCTGGGCGCTGGCATCTGCCGCCACGAACAGCGAGACAATTGCGGTGAGGGTCAGGATCGGCAAACGCATGGAGAAATCCTCGAATCTGTCATGTCGGCAGCCCGGATGCCGGCCACCTCGTATGGCATAACACCACGGCAGAGGCGACCGTTCCTGCGCGCAAATGACGGCAAGGTGAGTGCGGTGCACTGCGCCCGCTACGCGCCGAGCCCTTGCAACACCAGCCGGTTCAATCTTGCCGCAAACGCCGCAGGGTCTTCCGGCAGTTCGCCGTCCAGGATCTGCGCCTGTTCGAGCAGGAGCAGGCTGAGATCGCCGACCGCCTTCGAGCCGGCCTGAGCCTTCGTGATCGCCGTGACCATCGGATGGCGCAGATTGATCTCGAGGATCGGCTTGGTGCGCATGCCGCGGTTCTGCTGGGCCAGGATGCGCTCGAGCTCGCGGCTCGGGCCCTGGCTGTCGGCAACGAGGCAGGACGCGGAACTGGTGAGGCGCGTCGATGCCTTGACGTCGCTGACGCGCTCTCCGAGCGCGGCCTTGATCACCGCGATGGTGGCGCCCTCGTCGGCGGCCGGCTCGTCCTTCTTCGCTTCGTCCACCTCGTCGACGCGCGGGATCAGGTCGAGATTGAGATCGCCCTGGCTCAGCGACTTCAGCGGCTTGCCGTCGAACTCCGATGGCATCGAGGTCCAGAAGGCGTCCACGGGATCGGACAGCAGCAGCACTTCGATGCCACGCGCAGTCGCCGCCTCGAGCCGGGGACTCGACTTCAGGCGCTCGATGCTGTCGCCGACGAGATAGTAGATCTCGGTCTGGTTCGGCTTGAAATCGGCGATGACGTCCTTGAGCGAGCGCTTCTCGCCCGAGGTCGTGGTGAAACGCGACAGCGCGAGCAGCTTTTCGCGGCGCTCGAAATCCTCGTAGATGCCTTCCTTCAGCACCGCGCCGAAGGCCTCCCAGATCTTCGCGAAGTTCTCCGGATCCTTCTCCGCAAGGCTTTCGAGTTCGGACAATACGCGGGTCGCCACGGCCTTGCGGATCTGTGCGAGCTGCGGATTGTTCTGAAGCATCTCGCGGGAGATGTTGAGCGGGAGATCCTCGCTGTCGACGACGCCGCGGATGAAGCGGAGGTAGCCCGGCAGCAGATCGGCATCGTCGGTGATGAAGACGCGGCGGACATAGAGCTTGACGCGTCCCTTGCGGTTCGGCTCGAACAGGTCGAACGGCTTGGTCGAGGGCGCGAACAGCAGCACGGCGTAGGAGTAACGCCCCTCCGCGCGATAATGCAGCGTCATCGCGGGATCGTCGAAAGCGGAGGCGATCTGCTGATAGGCCTTCTTGTAGTCTTCCGGCGTGAGCTCGGACTTCGAGCGTTGCCACAGTGCGCTTGCAGAATTGATCTGGCGCGGTTCGCCCTCTTCAGGCACGAGCTCGATGGGGAAGAGGATGTTGTCGGAATACGCGCCGACGATGCGCTCGATCTCGTAGGCTTCGAGATATTTCTTCGCATCGTCCTTGAGGTGCAGAACGATCTCGGTGCCGCGCTGCACGCGGCCCGCATCCTCCTCGCTGGCACGCGCGATCTCGAAGCCCGAGCCGCCCGAGGACGTCCAGGTCCAGACGTCGCTCTCGCCGGCGCGGCGGCTCACCACGACGATCTTGTCGGCGACCATGAAGGCGGAATAGAAGCCGACGCCGAACTGGCCGATCAGGCCGAGACCATCCTTGGCCTCCTTGAGCTTCGAGACGAAGGCCTTGGTGCCGGAGCGGGCGATGGTGCCGAGGTGATCGATTAGCTCCTGCCGCTCCATGCCGATGCCGTTGTCGGCGATCGCAAGCGTTCCGGCCGTCTTGTTCGGAATGATCCGGATCTTGAGCGCGTCACCCTCGCCAAGCAGCGCCGGATTCGCGATGGCCTCATAGCGCAGCTTGTCGCAGGCGTCCGATGCGTTGGAGACGAGCTCGCGCAGGAAGATATCGGTCTCGGAATAGACGGAGTGCACCATCAGGTGCAGAAGCTCGGAAACCTCGGCCTGGAAGGGCTGCGTATGCACAGCCGTGTCTGACGTCGTCATGCGTTTACCCGGTCAATCGAAAGGGGAAGAAACCCGGGATATAACGCGAGGGGGCAGGGGATCAAGTAGACGTCAGCAATCGCCCTCCGGGCGGAGGGCGACTTGTCCGTGGCGAATGCCGATCAGGTCACGCAGCGGCCGGGCTGGAGCAGTTTTGCGACCTCGGTCAGGGAGCTGACCATCGGCTCGCAGGCGATCGTCGGCTTTTTGCGGCTCTGCTTCTGGTCCGGGAGCAACACCGGTGGCTTGGCGTTGCCCGTCTCGATCACCGCAGGGACCCGCAGCAGCACTGACGTATCGGCCAGATCGTTCAGCCGCATCGACACGGTGCGGGTCGGAACCTCGGCCTGCTTGATGTCGGACAGCCGGTCGGTTTTGCTGGAGCGATTGACGTTGTGGCCCGGCTTTTCGGCGACCGCCTGCCAGCGGTCGGCGAGATCATGGCCGGAGGCCAGCTGCACGGCGCCCACCTGGACGGCGCCAAGCGTCGCGGCGATCGCGACGGCGCCTAAAAATACCTTTTGAATCTGTGACATGGCTGTCGACCCCTCGCCCCATGGCGATCACGGGAGCAACGCGAGGAGAGGACCGGGAGTTCTCAGTCGTTAAGATCACTTAACCGTGTGCGAAAAAGACACGGCTCTCTTGAAAAAATCGCGGACGCCCTGGAACGACTTTCGCCGACGGGAGTCGTCTCAACAGCCGGCTATTCCCCCCTGCCCCATAAGCCGGCGACGTAGGGCGCGACTGTGGTGATGCCAGTCGCGCCCTGCTTTTTTTGGGCTTTAGTTCGCCTTCCCCGCGAGCCACTTCCGCCCTTCCTCGTAGAGCTTCTCGACCTCGGGCCCCGTCAGGCCGGGCATGTCGCGCTTGACCTTGTAGCCGATCAGCTCCTGCATGTAGGCGAGGTGGCGGTAGCCTTCCGGGAGCGAGGCAAGGGCTTTCTGGTCTAGCTGAAGTGTCGCCGCCGGGTCGACCGGGTCGATCCGGTCCTTCTCGTAGATCGGCTGGCGGCGGACGATGCCCCATCTTCCCTGCCGCTTCTCCAGGAAATCGTAGAAGCGTCCGGTGCAGACGACGTCGCAGGGCACGTCGTGCACCGGCGCACGCTGCGAGATGGTCATCTTGGTCTGTGCGATGGCGCGCGCCCCTTCAAGGTTGATACTGGTGCCGCCGAGGAAATGCAGGATGCGCACGCCCTTGGCGAACCCCTCCTGGCTGACCCGCATGAAATCCCGCGCCGGCCCCTGAAACCAGGTGGCGGACATCCAGCCTTCCTCGTGCCAGACGGTGGCAAAGCGCTCCCAGTCGCCGGCATCCCGCCACACCGCCCAGTTCTCGACGAGGTCGCGGATGGCGAGGCGATCGAGGAGTTGCTGGTCCATGAACACGTCTCCGATGGCACCGCGGCTGCAACGCCGCCGCTGCACGAGGTATGAGCGGCGAATTCGATGGCCGTCAAGCGCGGCAACCGGATCAACGAAAATCCGGCGCACCTTGCGGCACGCCGGATCGGATTTCGTCAAATGCCGGCGCTGGCGCCTTCGTTACGCCGCCGGCACCTTAGGCGCGCGGTTGCGGGAATTGCGCTGGAAGAACAGGGCCTGGCTCGCCACCGCCGACACCATCGCCGGCTGGAACGGTTTTGAGATCAGGAACGCCGGCTCGGGGCGTTCGCCGGTGAGGAAGCGCTCAGGGTATGCCGTGATGAACACCACCGGCACTTCGAAGGTGCGGAGCAGCTCGTTGACGGCGTCGAGGCCCGACGAGCCGTCGGCGAGCTGGATGTCGGCGAGGATCAGGCCGGGCCGCTTGTTCTTTGCCAGCGCGACCGCATCGGCGTGGGTGCGGGCGACGCCGACGACATTGTGGCCGAGATTCTTCACCAGGCTCTCGAGATCCATGGCGATGAAGGTCTCGTCCTCGATGATCAGCACGTCGGTGGCGATCTCGGCCGCCATCTCACGGCCCGCGGCATCCGCGAGCCGGCGCGTCTCGCCAACGTCGGTGCCGAGAATGTAGCCGACCTCTTCTTCCGAAAACCCCTCGAGGGAGAGCAGCAGGAAGGCTTGCCGCGGCAACGGCGTGATGTTGGACAGCCGTCGCTCCGGCGGCATCGGCAGGTTCGTCACCTCGGAATCGTCGTTGACGGAAACGGAATTCCAGATCTGGGTGAATAGCCGGAACAGACCGACGCGCGGCCCGTGGCTCTCGTCGAGCACCGACGGATCCCCCAGCATGGCTTCCAACATGGCTGCGACATAGGCGTCACCGGAGGACTGGCTGCCCGTCAGGGCGCGCGCGTACCGGCGCAACAACGGCAAGTGTTCAGCAACAAGCTGTGAACGGGACATCCCCACTCCATATCATCTTCGGGCCGACCTTGACGTGCAGGCGTTAGGCGGGGGGCCCGGGTTCCCCTGCTGGGCTGATTACGCCTCAGACTAACAAAAGTTCCGTATGGGGGCGGAACTTTTTCTCGCAGCTCGCATTGAGCCTATCCAGGGAACGGCTCCCGATTGAGAGAACTTCTCGATTTTACAGTTACTTAACTCGGGGAAACGTGGAACAGGTCATGAAAGATCTCAAGTCTCAAGCCAGCAAAAGCACGACCCCCGGCAAGGGAGGCCTCACTCCGGAAATTCAGTCCCGGATTGGCCACCAGCTGCGCGCCATGTACGACGACGTGGTGCGGCAGGGGGTTCCGGACCGGTTCGCGGAACTGATCAAGAAACTTGATGCGCCGGGAGCGACACCCCAAGTGGAAAATGGTGGCGGCTCTAACGACAACAACAATGGGAGGGATTGATGCCTCTCACGGACTCCCTGCGTAACGACATCCTGGCGGCCGTGCCCAGTCTGCGCGCGTTCGCCATCTCGCTCAGCGGCAATGCCGATCGCGCCGACGATCTGGTCCAGGAGACGCTGTTGCGCGCGCTCGCCAACATCGACTCGTTCCAGCCCGGCTCCAATCTGCCGGCGTGGCTGTTTACGATCCTGCGCAACCTGTTCCGCTCCGACTATCGCAAGCGGCGGCGGGAAGTCGAGGATGCCGAAGGCAACTATGCCAAGACGCTGAAGACGCAGCCCTCGCAGAACGCCCATCTCGAGTTCGAGGAATTCCGCACGGCGCTCGACAAGCTTCCGCAGGACCAGCGTGAAGCGCTGATCCTCGTCGGCGCCTCCGGCTTCTCCTACGAGGATGCGGCTTCGATCTGCGGCTGCGCAGTCGGTACGATCAAGAGCCGCGTCAACCGTGCGCGCTCCAAGCTCGCGGCGCTGCTCTATGTCGATGGCGCCGAGGATTTCGGGCCCGACGAGACCATTCGCGCCGTGATCGGCGGCAGCGGCGGCTGACCGCCGGCGTCAATCGGACTGAGACCGGCATGAAGGCGGCCGCTTCCGCGGCCGTCTTCGTATGTCTGAAGCGTGAAACTTGATGCGTGCCTGCGCCGCCTCGATCACCGGTCCACGCTTGATCACTCGTCCACGAAGGTCACGGTCTCGGCCACGCTCGCACGCGACGTGCGATAGCTGTTGACCTTGTGGGCATTGTCGGCGTAGCCGAACGAGATACCGCAAACGATGCGGCGATCATCAGGCAGATTGAAATGGCGGCGGATCAGGCCGGAGTGGCGCGCGAGCGCCGCCTGCGGAATCGTGCCGAGCCCGAGCGCCTGCGCGGCCAGCATGAAGTTCGAGACATAGGCGCCGCAATCGATCGCACCGTAGATGCCGAGCGGCTCGTCGGTGTGGATGATGGCCACGTGCGGCGCGCCGAAGAAATTGTAGTTCTGCAGCGCCTGCTTCGCGTACGCCGCCTTGTCTCCGCGCGCGATGCCGAGCGTGTTGTAGAGCTGAAAACCGCTCTCGCGACGGCGATCAAGATAGGCGCCGAGATATTCGCGCGGGGGCGTGAAATCATAGTCGTCGCCGAGCCCGCTCGATGCTTCTGCGTAAATCAGCTTGCGGAAACGCTCCTTGGCCTCGCCGCTGGCGATGACGACCTGCCAGGGCTGGCTGTTGCACCAGGACGCCGTGCGCTGCGCGGTCGTCAGCAAATGTTCGATCGTCGCGCGATCGACCTCCTTGGCCAGGAAGGCGCGCACCGAGTAGCGCTCGTTGAGTAGCTCTTCGAGCACGCCAACGCGGTTATTCTGATTGACTGCAGCGTCCATTGCTTAAGCTCGCTTTCGTGCCCCGGATGCGACGCCGCGCGAAGTGATGCAGCGCTGAGCCGGGGCCCATTATGGCCTGTCCATTGTGGCTCCTGGGTCCCTGCTCGCGCTTCGCGCGTCCGGGACACGAGATATCAACGTCCCTTGGTCGGGATCCTGTTATACGGCACGTCCTTGTCGACGCGGATGTCGCCCGGCAATCCCAGCACGCGCTCGGCGATGATGTTGCGCAAAATTTCGTCGGTGCCGCCCGCGATGCGCATCGAGGGCGAGGACAGCAGCATCTGCTGAAACTGGCCCTGAACGGTTTCCTCGTCGCTGCCTGTGAGAACGCCGGTCGCGCCCTGGAGGTCCATGGCATAGGTTGCGATGTCCTGCAGCATCATGCCGGAGACGAGCTTGCCGATCGAATTCTCCGGCCCCGGCCGCTCACCCTTGGACAGCGCCGAGATCGCCCGGTAGCTGGTGTATTTCAGCCCGCTCGACTTCACCGCCCAGCTCGCAAGTTTTGAGCGCACGGCGGGATCGTCGATGGCGAGGCCATCCTCCAGCATCAGATTGGAGCAGAACTCAAACATCTCGGGGACGCCGGTCGCGAGCCGCGAGCCGATCGACATCCGCTCGTTCATCAGCGTGGTCAGCGACACGCTCCAGCCCTCGCCGATCGCGCCAAGACGCTGGCTGTCGGGAATGACGACGTCGGTGAAATAGACCTCGTTGAACTCCTGCATGCCGTTGGCCTGCTTGATCGGGCGCACCTCGACGCCGGGGCTCTTCATGTCCAGGAAGAACATGGTGAGACCCTTGTGCTTGGGCACATTGGGGTCGGTACGCGCGATCAAAAGACCGTAGTCGGAATAGTGCGCACCCGAAGTCCAGATCTTCTGGCCGTTGACGACCCAATTGTCACCTTTCTTCTCCGCGCGCGTGCGCAAGCCCGCGACGTCAGAGCCCGCCGACGGCTCGGAGAATAGCTGACACCAGATCTCCTCGCCCGCGGCCAGCTTCGGCAAATGGCGCCGCTTGGCGTCCTCGCTGCCAAAGGCCATCACCGTCGGGCCGCACATGCCCTCGCCTATCTGGAACGGCTGCGTCAGCTTGCCATAGACGCCTTCCTCCTGCTGCCAGATCACCCGCTCGATCGGCGTTGCACCCCGGCCGCCATATTCCTTGGGCCAATGCAAGCAGGCCCAATTGCCCTCGGCCTTCTTCTTCTGCCAGGCCTTGCCGACATCGACGATGTCGTGGTTGGCGAGCCGGATGCGGCCGAGCGAGGATTTTGACAGCTCAGCCAAAAATTCCTTCGGCGCGTTGGCCTCGACCCATTTGCGCGCGGTCTCGCGGAATGCGGCTTCCTGCGGGGTGTCGTCGAAATTCATGGCGGACCTCTCAATCCTTGTTCGGTGCGTAGGGTGGGCAAAGCGAAGCGTGCCCACCGCCTTCCCTCGTGCTCGACAGATTGGTGGGCACGGCGCTGTGCGCCTTTGCCCACCCTACGATTCATCTTCCCTTCGTCGGGATCTTGTTGAACGGCACGTCCTTGTCGACCCGGATGTCGCCGGGCAGGCCCAACACCCGCTCGGCGATGATGTTGCGCATGATCTCGTCGGTGCCGCCTTCGACACGGGTGCCCGGCGCGCGCAGCAGCATCGCCTGGAAGCGGCCGGCGAGTTCGGCATCCTCGCCGCTGACCACTCCGCCCGCGCCCTGCAAGTCCAGGGCATACGTCGCGACATCCTGGATCATCGAGCCCGCCACCAGCTTGCCGATGGAATTTTCCGGTCCCGGCCGCTCGCCCTTCGACAGCGCGGAGATCGCGCGCATGCTGGTGTATTTCAGCCCGCTCGCCTTCACCGCCCAGTTCGCCAGCTTCGCGCGCACGGCACGATCCTCGATGGCAGGGCCGTCGTCCAGCATCAGGTCCGAGCAATAATCGAACAGCTCGGGGAAGCCGGTCGAGACGGCCGCGCCGATCGCGCTGCGTTCGTTCATCAGCGTCGTCAACGAAACGTTCCAGCCATCGCCAACTTCGCCAAGGCGGTGGTGGTCGGGAATGCGGACGTTGGTGAAATAGACCTCGTTGAAATCGGACGCGCCGCTCGCCTGCTTGATCGGCCGCACCTCGACGCCCGGGCTCTTCATGTCCAGGAAGAACATGGTCAGGCCTTTGTGTTTGGGCACGGTCGGATCGGTGCGGGTGAGCAAAATGCCGTAATCGGAATAGTGCGCGCCCGACGTCCAGATCTTCTGGCCGTTGATGACCCACTCGTCGCCGTCCTTTTCCGCGCGCGTGCGCAGGCCCGCAACGTCGGAGCCGCCGGCGGGCTCGGAGAACAGCTGGCACCAGACCTTTTCGCCGGAGGCGAGTGGCGGCAGATAAGCACGCTTATGCTCCTCGCGTGCGAACGCCATCATAGTCGGCCCGCACATGCCATGGCCGATGATGAACATGCGGGAGAGCTGGCCGAACGGCCCCTCTTCCTGCTGCCAGATCACACGTTCGATCGGCGACGAGCCGCGACCACCATACTCCTTCGGCCAGTGCAGACAGGCCCAGCCGGCATCCGCCTTCTTCTTCTGCCAGGCCTTTGCAACGTCGAGGATGTTGGCGTTCTTCAATTGCGTGCGGCCGAGCGAGGACTTGCGAAGCTCGTCCTCGTACTGCTTGGGCGCATTCGCCGCGATCCAGGCGCGAGCAGTGGCGCGAAATTCGGCTTCCTGCGGGGTGTCGTCGAAGTTCATGACGTTGCCCTTTGCCTACGCCGCGTTCTTCTTGCGCATGCGGTCGATCAATTGGTCTTCCCAATAGGACAGGCTGCCGAGCCCGAGCGCCATGGCGTTGGCGCGGCGGTAGTACATGTGGCAGTCGAACTCCCAGGTGAAGCCCATGCCGCCGTGGACCTGGATGTTGTTCTTGGCGCAGTGCTGGAACGCCTGCGTCGCACTGATGCGCGCGGCTGCAGCCGCTTCCGGCAATTCGCCCGCATTGGTCGAGAGCGCCCAGGCGCCGTAATAGCTGTTGGAACGGGCCAGCGTCGCCGACACGTACATGTCCGCCAGCATGTGCTTGACGGCCTGGAACGAGCCGATCTGGCGGCCGAACGCGATGCGGTCGAGCGCATAGTCGCGGCCCATCTCCAGCGCGCGGTCGGAGCCGCCAACCTGCTCGAACGCGCAGAGCACCGCGGCGCGATCGAGCACTTGAGTCAAGATGCTCCAGCCTTCGCCGGCCGCGCCCAGCGGCTCGGCCTTGCAATCCCTGAAAGTGATCTCGGCCTGCCCGCGGGTGGGATCGAGATTGGAAAGGCTTTTCACCTCGACGCCGCCGTCCTTGAGGTCGACAATGAACAAGGAGACGTCGCCGTCGCGTCCGCTCGATCCCGTGCGCGCCGCGACCACCGCGAAATCGGCAATCGCGCCGTCGGC
This sequence comes from Bradyrhizobium sp. Kon58, assembly GCF_055807455.1. NCBI lineage: Bacteria > Pseudomonadati > Pseudomonadota > Alphaproteobacteria > Hyphomicrobiales > Nitrobacteraceae > Bradyrhizobium > Bradyrhizobium sp. Kon58. Next base: position 238,007 of record NZ_JBVVOT010000008.1, on the reverse strand, counting down.
GACCGGCTTCTTGACACCGTTGAGCATGCCATTGGCAGCCGTGAGCTTGACGTTCTTCGGTGACGGATTGCCCTTGCCCTCGAACAGCGCCAGCGTGCCGATCGCCTCGCCCGAGGCAATCGCCGGCAACCATTTCTTTTTCTGCGCGTCGCTGCCCGCGATCAGCAGCGCTTCGGCAGCAAGATAGACGGTGGAGGAAAACGGCACCGGTGCGTTCGCACGGCCCATTTCTTCGGCGATCACGCAAAGTTCGAGATGACCCGCGCCCGCGCCGCCAAAGTCCTCTGGGATTGCAACACCGAGAAAGCCCATCTCGGCAAGGCCTTTCCACAGCTCCTTGTCATAGGGCGCCTTGCCGTCGAGAACTGCGCGCACCGCCTTCGGCGGGCACTTCTCGGTGAGGAATTTGCGCGCCTGGTCGCGGAGCTGCTTCTGGTCGTCGGAGAAATCGAAGTTCATGGCGCGTACCCGTGTTGATGATGTCGATTACTTGAGAACGATGACGTCCTGGTCGGGCTTGTCGGCATAGAGCCGCTCCACCAGCGCGGCACGGCGCTCCAGGCCGGCGCGCTGGTTGATGTAGCCCTTGTCGGTGAGCTCGTTACCGTCGATCGAGGGCGGTTCCGCCATCAGCATGGCGCGGGCGATGATGCGGCTGCTGGCGCCTTCGCACTCCTTGTTGTGAGCCTCCAACCCGCGCCTGAAGCAAGCGATCACCTCGGGATGCTTCACTGCATCATCGAAGCTGAGATCGGGCTTGCCGACGAGTTGGCGGCAGGCATGCAGGTTCGGCCAGGCCAGCAGGGCGATGAAGGCGCGATCCTGCCCTGCGACCAGCGCATCATGCACGACGGGCGTCGCGGCGGCGATCGCATCGGTGCGCAACGAGCCGACATGGACGAAGGTGCCGGTGGTCAGCTTGAAATCCTCGACCACGCGCCCGGCAAAGATGATGCCCTTCACCGGATCGGAATCGTCGACGAAGATTCCGGCGTCACCGATGCAATAAAAACCTTCCTCGTCGAACATCTTCTTCGTCAGGTCAGGCTGGCCGAAATAGCCCGGCGTGACGTTGACGCCGCGCAGACGGAGCTCGTATTTCGAGCCGCAGGGCACCATCTTCAACTCGACGCCGGGGAACGGCAGGCCGATGAGGCCGACGCGCTCGGTGTCCCAATAGGTGCCGGTCGAGGTCGGCGCGGTCTCGGTCGAGCCCCAGCCGGTGTAGAACACGATACGCTCGCCGGTGGTCTTCACGGCGAGGGCCTGCATGCGATCGTAGAGATCATCCGGCAATCGCGCGCCGCCATAGGCCATGATCGAGAGGTTCTTGAAGAAGGATCGGCACAGCGCGTCGTCCTTTTCCATGGCGGCGGCGAGCGCGGCATAGCCCGCGGGGACGTTGGCGTAATAGGTCGGCGAGATCTCGCGCAGATTGCGCAGCGTCTCATCGAATTGGCCCGGCATCGGCCGACCATCATCGATGTAGAGCGTGCCGCCATCGACCAGGATCGGGTGGAACGCCGCATTACCGCCCATAGTGTGGTTCCAGGGCATCCAGTCCAGCATGGTCGAGATCGGACCGCCGGGATCGCGCGGCCGCACTTGCATCATCATCGCCGCGTTGGCGCACATCATCGCTTGCGTGTTGATGACGGCCTTGGGCATGCCGGTCGAGCCTGACGTGAACAGCAGCTTGCCGACGGTCTCAGGCGTGATCTTTGCGATCGACGCTTCGACATCGGCAGTCACGGCTGTCGCCGCGAGCTCGGCAAAGCTGACGCTCGCGATATCCTCGCAAGGCCGCAAGACGTGAACCACGGTGACGCCGGTGAGATCGAGCGCTTTCAGCGCCTTCTCGAAGGTCCGTCCGTCCTGCACCATCACCACGCCCGGCTTGATCAGGTCGAACAAATATTTCAGCTTGACGTGATCATGGCTCATCAAGGAGTAGGCCGGCGAGACCGGCGCGGCCGGGACGCGCGCCTGCATCGCCGCCTGCGTCATCAGCGCGTGCTCGATCGAATTGCCGGAGAGGATCGTGACCGGGCGGCCGTCAAGCGCGAGATTGAGCAGGCCTTGCGTCAGCGCATCCACGGTGCGCTTGGCCTCCCCATAGGACACCTTACGCCATTCGCGGTTAGAGCCGCCGCGCTGGGCAAGCCAGATCCGCTCGGGCGCTTCCCTCGCCCATTTTGCCAGCGATGCCGGGATATGCTTCTCGTAGGTCTGCAGCGGGATGCGCGACTTCAGCACCACCGTGCCGTCGTCGCGGCGCTCGACATCGATGTCGCGCGCAAGCCATTTGACCTTGCGAAAGGCGGGCTTCGTCATTACCGCCGCCGCGCTTCCACTCATTTTGCGTCTCCCGGAATTTCTCGTCCTTTACGGATCTTCATTGTCAGCGCCTGATATAGACAGGCTTTCGCTTCTCAAGGAAGGCCCTGATGCCTTCCGAAAATTCCTCGGAGCGGCTGCACAGGACCTGGTTGCGATCCTCCATCGCGATCACGGCTTCCAGCGATCCGGCATCGACGCTCATGTTGAGGCATTCCTTGGACAGGCGTAGGCCCACGGGCGAGGCCGTGATCATCGCGTCGACATAGGGTTCGGCGGCCTCATCGAGCTTGTCCTCGTCGACGACCTCGGAGACCAGCCCGACCGCGAGCGCCCGCTCGGCGCCGATGAAGCGTCCCGTGAGGATCAGCTCCGAGGCAACGGAGACACCGACAAGGCGTGGCAGGAAATAACTGGTGCCGATGTCGCAGCCGCCAAGGCCGAGCTTGATGAAGGCGCAGTTCATCCGCGCCGATCTCGTCGCAATGCGGATGTCGGAGGCGAGCGCCAGCGCAAAGCCGCCGCCGGCCGCCGCGCCCTGTACCAGCGCGAGGATCGGCTGCGGACAGCGTCGCATCAGCATCACGATGTCGGCGATGCGCCGCTGCGAATCCAGCGACTCGGTCACATCAGGCGGCTCCTGCTGGCCGGCACGACGCGCCATCGCAGCCTTGAGATCGAGTCCCGCGCAAAAATTCTTTCCGGCGCCCTTCAGCACCACGACGCGCGTGTCGCGGTTGCGCTGAAGGTCCTGGAAATAGACGTTGAGCGCGTCGATCAGCGCAGGGTCGAGTGCGTTGAGGTGTTCGGGACGATTGAGCGTCACGGTGTCGACGCCGTCATTGTGCTCGATCAGCAGCGGTTGGGACATGAGGCGCCTCGTGCTTGCCGCCATTCGCGGTGCCGATTGCTGCGCCCTCTCCCCTTGTGGGAGAGGGCATGTACGCTGCGAACCCGGAATTCGCTTGGGTGAGGGGTCTGTTCTCCGCGGATAGAGACCCCTCATCCGGCGCGCTCAAGAGCGCGCCACCTTCTCCCACAAGGGAGAAGGGAGGAAGAGCTACCGCGGCGCCATGCGGATGGCGCCGTCGAGACGGATGGTCTCGCCATTGAGCATCGGGTTCTCGACGATGTGCACGGCCAGCGAGCCGTATTCATTGGCGTCGCCGAGACGCGCGGGATGCGGCACCTGGGCGCCTAAGCTCTTGCGCGCCTCTTCGTTCAAGCCCATCAGCAGCGGCGTCAGAAACAGGCCGGGTGCGATGGTGTTAACGCGGATCTTCTGGCTCGCGAGGTCGCGCGCGGCCGGCAGCGTGAGACCGACGACGCCGCCCTTCGACGCCGCATACGCGATCTGGCCGATCTGCCCTTCGTAAGCCGCGACCGACGCCGTGTTGACGATGACGCCGCGCTCTTCACCGACCGGCTCGATCGTGACGAGGCGCGCGGCGAACAGACGCAGGCAGTTGAAGGTGCCGATCAAATTGACATTGATGATGCGCGCGAACTTTTCCAGCGGGTAGACCCCGTCGCGGCCGACGATACGCTGCGAGCCGCCGATGCCGGCGCAGTTCATCAGCACGCGCGCGACGCCGTGCGCGGCTTCCGCCTTGGCGATCGCCGCCTTGATCTGCTCCTCGCTGGTGACATCGGCATGAAGCGCGATGCCCTTCACTTCGGCGGCGACCTTCTCGGCGTTTTCCTTGCTCTGGTCGATCACGCCGATCCTGGCGCCCTTGGCGGCCATGGCGCGGGCGGTCGCGGCGCCAAGGCCCGACCCGCCGCCGGTGATGAGAACTGCAACATCTTTCAACTGCATCGCAAATACCTTTCCTCGAACCTTTTCCTTGGGCGTTTCTTCTCTAGACTTCTGCGTTCTGGCCGGATCATCCGGCCGCGGCAGCTTCCTCGATATTCGTGAGGATGCCGCCGCAGATCAGCGTTTCCATATGCTTGATGTATTGCCGGCAAACGTCGTCGGTGACCGGGCCGACGCCGGTCGCGCGTGACATCGCGTGCCGGCCGAAGAACAGATGATCGCAGGCGCCGATCAGGCTGGTGTAGAACAGCACCGGATCGGTGGCGCGGAATTCGCCGCGGCTGACGCCTTCGGCGAGCAGGCGGCGATGGAAATCAAGCAGCGGCGCGACGAAAAATTTCGAGACTTCGTCCGCGGAGCCCGCGACGCTCTCGTGCAGCAGATAGTGGATCAGCCGGTTCATATACGGAAACCGGTGATAGGCGCGGATGATGCCGCCGATATGCAGCTTCAGCTTCGCGGTCGGCGTGATCGGCTGCGCCAGCAAATATTCGAGATTGGACAGTTCCGTCCCCGCGTCGCGCTCGAGCAGCGCCAACAGCAGGCCGTCCTTGTTGCCGAAGTGATATTTGACCAGCGCGGCGTTGGCGCCGGATTTCTGGGCGATGTCGCTCAGCGAAATCTCGATCGAGGAGCGTTCGATCATCAGCTCGCTCGCGGCCACGAGCAATTTCTCTGCCGTGGAATTCTTTCCGCTGGGGAGCCTGTTCGGTACGCTGGTAGTCACGGAGATCCCTGATTTTGGCGCGAGAGCGGCCGCAGATAAGCCCAAGCAGCGCCTCCCCACAAGAGTTAATTGATCGATTGACTAAACAACCCGTCGCCCCTTAAATCCGCCCCGACAACCAACCGTTCAAAACAATCCAGGGAGAAACCGACATGGCCGAGGCTTACATCGTCGCCGCTGCGCGTACCGCCGGTGGGCGCAAGGGGGGCCGCCTCGCCGGATGGCATCCGGCCGATCTCGCCGCGAAGGTGCTGGACGAGCTGGTCGATCGCACCAAGGTCGATCCCGCGCTGGTCGAGGACGTGATCATGGGCTGCGTCATGCAGGTCGGCGAGCAATCCAACAACGTCGCGCGCAACGCCATCATGGCCTCGAAACTGCCGGAGAGCGTGCCGGGCACCTCGATCGACCGCCAATGCGGCTCCTCGCAGCAGGCACTGCACTTCGCAGCCCAGGCCGTGATGTCCGGCGCGATGGACGTGGTGATCGCCGCCGGCGTGGAATCGATGACGCGCGTGCCGATGGGCCTGTCGTCACAGCTTCCCGCCAAGAACGGGTTTGGCAACTACAAGAGCCCGGGTATCGAGCACCGCTATCCGAACATCGTGTTCAGCCAGTTCACCGGCGCCGAGATGATGGCCGAGAAGTACGGCCTCTCCAAGGACGAGCTCGACGAGTACTCCTACAACAGCCATCAGCGCGCGATCGCGGCAACGCAGGCCGGCCACTTCAAGAAGGAGATCGTGCCGCTCGAGATCACCCGCGCCGACGGCTCCAAGGACACCCATCACATCGACGAGGGCATCCGCTTCGACGCCACGCTCGACGGCATCAAGGGCGTCAAGCTGATCGCCGAGAACGGCAAGCTCTCCGCGGCCAGCGCGAGCCAGATCTGCGACGGCGCCTCCGGCGTGATGGTGGTGAACGAGCGCGGCCTGAAGCAGCTCGGCGTGAAGCCGCTGGCGCGCGTCCACCACATGACCATGATGGGCGGCGATCCCGTGATCATGCTCGACGCACCGCTGCACGCCACCAAGCGCGCGCTGGAAAAGGCCGGCATGACGATCGACGACATCGACCTGTTCGAGGTCAACGAGGCCTTTGCCTCGGTGCCGACGGGGTGGCTCAAGACCACCGGCGCCGATCCGGAACGTCTCAACGTCAATGGCGGCGCCATCGCGCTCGGCCATCCGCTCGGTGGCTCCGGCACCAAGCTGATGACGACGCTGGTGCATGCCCTGCATCAGCGCGGCAAGCGCTATGGTCTCCAGACCATGTGCGAAGGTGGCGGCATGGCCAACGTGACGATCGTGGAGCGGCTGTAAGCCGTCGCCTCATTGGTCACCACATTAACGGTGTCGTCCCGGCGTAGGCCGGGACCCATAACCGCAGGAGTTTGTGGTTAGGGCGAGCTGTGGCGACATCGCGCTTCAACAATTTGCAGCAGTGGGTATGGGTCCCGGCCTTCGCCGGGACAACACCATTTTTGCCTTGGGACCGCGTATGACTCACCCCTCCATCCACGCCCGCGCCACGCCCGACAAGATCGCCTATCAGATGGCCGGGACCGGCAAGGCGATCACCTATCGTGAGCTCGACGAGCTTTCGAACCAGGGCGCGCACCTGTTCCGCTCGCTCGGGCTGAAGGCCGGCGACCACATCGCGCTGCTGATGGAGAACCGCCTCGCCTTCATGGAGATCTGCTGGGCTGCGCAACGCAGCGGGCTCTATTACACCGCGATCAGCCGTTATTTGAAGCAGGACGAGATCGACTACATCATCGCCGATTGCGGCGCCAAGGTCGTGATCACGGCTCCGAAATGCGCCGACCAGATCAAGGCCCTGATCAAGGGTGCGGCCGGCGAGCCGGTCTTCTACATGATGGACGAGCCGCAAGCCGGCTTCCGCTCCTACGACAAGGAAGCGGCCGCCCAGCCGACAACGCCGATCGCCGACGAGGTCGCCGGCTACGACATGCTGTATTCGTCCGGCACCACCGGCCGGCCCAAGGGCATCAAGAAAGCATTCGAGGGCAAGCCGATCGACGAGCCGAACGCGTTTCTGCGCGTGCTCTGCGCCAGCATGTGCGGCATGAACGCCGAGACTATTTATCTCTCACCGGCACCGCTCTATCACGCCGCTCCCTTGCGCTTCAACATAATGGCGATCCTGCTCGGCGGCACCTCCATCATCATGGAGCACTTTGATGCCGAAGATTTCCTGAGGCTGGTCGAAAAATACAAGGTGACCCACGCGCAGCTCGTGCCGACCATGTTCGTGCGCATGCTCAAGCTGCCGGACGAGGTCCGCAACCGCTACGACGTCTCGACGCTGAAGGGCGCGATCCACGCCGCCGCGCCCTGCCCGGTCGAGGTCAAGGCCAAGATGATCGAATGGTGGGGGCCGATCCTGATCGAGTATTACGCGGGCTCAGAAGGCAACGGCGTCACCGTCTGCAACTCGAAAGAATGGCTGGAGCACCGCGGCAGCGTCGGCCGCGCCGTGGTCGGCAAGATCAGGATTCTGGACGAGAACGACGAGGAGCAGCCGACTGGCGAGATCGGCACCGTCTATTTCGCCGATGCGCCTGTTTTCACCTATCACAACGATCCCGAGAAGACGAAGAAGGCCTACAACGCAAAAGGCTGGTCGACACTCGGCGACGTCGGCTATCTCGACAGTGACGGCTTTCTCTTTCTCACCGACCGCAAGTCCTACATGATCATCTCCGGCGGCGTAAACATCTACCCGCAGGAGACCGAGGACGTGCTTATCACCCACCCTGAAGTCGCCGACGTCGCCGTGTTCGGCGTGCCGAACGAGGAGATGGGCGAAGAGGTCAAGGCCGTGGTGCAGCCGCAGGATCCCAAGCGCGCCGGCAAGGAGCTCGAGGCCGACCTGATCGCCTACTGCAAGAGCCGCCTCTCGACGATCAAGTGCCCGCGCTCGATCGATTTCGAAGCCGAGCTGCCGCGCACGCCGACCGGCAAGCTGGTGAAGCGGCATTTGCGCGACAAATATTGGCCGAAGGCGGCGGCGAAGATTTAGCCCGCCTCATCGCCTCAATCGAACAAGCTCGGCGTGTGGTTCACCAGCGCGCCTTCGATCTCCAGCATCTTCAGCTTCGTCACCACACCGCCATTGGCGGAGAAACCGCCGGGCTTGTTGCCGGCCGCCAGCACGCGATGGCAGGGCACGACGATCGGGCACGGATTGCGGCCAAGCGCCTGGCCGACGTCGCGCGACAGCTCGACACCGCCGAGCTGCTTGGCGATGTCGCCATAGGTGACGGTCTTGCCCGGCGGAATGGTGCGGGCGATCGCGTAGACCCCGCGGTTGAAATCGGGCACGCCGTCGAGATCGAGCGGGATGTCGGTGAGGTCATCCGGCTCGCCCGCGAGCAGTTTTGTGATGCGGTCGATCGCCTGCTGCACGTCGGCGGTCGGTTCGGCCTCGCGCGCGTCGGCATGGCGCTGGCTGATGCGGGTGCGGATTTTCTGCTCGCCGCCCATCGGCAGTTGCGTGCCGTTGATGCCGCGCGGACCCCAGGCAATGGCGCACAGGCCGATCTTGCTATCGAACAGGGCAAAATGCTGGTCGGTCATGGTTTGGTCCCTGGCTTGCGTTCCCTTGCATGCCCCCAATGTGAACTGAGCTCAAATCTAGGCTTGGAAATAGTTGCGATCCACCCGGTTTCCGGGAATCTTGCACAGGAGTTCCGCCTCCCCTTTTCGCGAGCCCCGAATGCAAAGCCTCCACGTCAACGGATACGACATGCCCTATCTCGACGTGGGCGAAGACCGGGACCGGCCGCCGCTGGTCTGCGTGCACGGCTCGCTCAACGACTTCCGTGTCTGGGGCTGCGTGCTCGGCCCGCTGTCGCAGCGGCACCGGCTGATCTGCGTCAGCCTGCGGCACTTCTTCCCGGCGCGATGGGATGGCGTCGGCGACACCTATTCGATCGCCCAGCATGTCGACGACGTCATCGCCTTCATCGAGGAACTCGACCTTGGTCCGGTCGATTTGATGGGCCATTCCCGCGGCGGGCACATCTGCTTCCGCGTGGCGCAGCGGCGGCCGGATCTGCTCCGGCGGCTGGTGCTGGCCGAGCCCGGCGGCGAGCTCGAAGCGAGCCTCGATCCCGACTATGCCGGCGGTCCCTCACCGCTGCTGGCGCGGTTCACGGCCTCGGCCGAGAAGATCGCGGCCGGCGACGTCGACGGCGGCCTTGCCGTCTTCGTCGACACGCTTGAAGGCGCCGGCACCTGGCCGCGGCTGCCGGCACTGGTGAAGCAGAATCTGCGTGACAACGCTTTCACGCTGATCGGCCAAGTCCGCGACAATCGCCCGCCATTCTCGAAGACGGACGCGGGGTCCATCAAGATGCCGACGTTGTTCGTCCTGGGCGCGCGGACCAAGGGCCTGCTACCGAAAGTGCTGCATGCGCTCGCCGCGCATGTGCCGTATTCCAAAACGGCGGTCATCCCGAACGCAACGCACCCGATGTTCGAGCAGGCGCCGCAGAAATACTCCGAAGTGGTGCTGGATTTTCTGGCGGGCTGATCATGCAGACATTTCGCGTCAATGGTTACGACATGGCCTATCTCGAAGTCGGACGAGGCCCGCCGCTGGTCTGCGTGCACGGCACGCTCGGCGATTTCCGCACCTGGTATTCCGTGCTCGGCCCGCTGTCGAAATCGCATCGCGTGATCTCGGTGAGCCTGCGGCATTTCTTTCCCGAACACTGGGACGCCGTCGGCGACGATTACAAGATGGCCCAGCACGTCGCCGACGTGATCGCTTTCATCGAGCAGGTCGACCCCGCGCCGGTCGATCTGATGGGCCATTCGCGCGGCGGCCACATCGCGTTTCGCGTGGCGCAGTCGCGGCCCGATCTGTTGCGCAAGCTGGTGCTGGCCGAGCCCGGCGGCGATCTCGATGCCAGCCTGCCGGTGCCCGCAGGCACGCCCGTGCATCCGCCGCTGGCCGCGCGCACGGCGCGCTCGGTCGAGATGATCCGCGCCGGCGACATCGAGGGCGCGCTGCAGAACTTCTACGAAGGCATCGAAGGCGACGGCTCGTGGCGGCGCGTGCCGGCGGCGGCGAAGCAGCAATTGCGCGACAACGCGATCACCTTCCTCGGCCAGATCAACGAGCAGCGCAGGCCCTACACGCTCGCGGACGCGCAGGCGATCAGGACCCCGACGCTGCTGATCGGCGGCGGGGCGACTGCGGGGAGCCTGTCGGTGATGTGGCGCGTGCTGGCCGCGCACATCGCGGGCGCCAAAACGGCCGTGATCCCCAATGCCGGGCACTGGATGTTCGAGCAGGCGCCGCTGGAGTTCGGCGAGGCGGTCAGCGCGTTTTTGGCGGAGTAAGCGGCCTCACGCTCTCTTATTTTGAAAACAACCCCATGCACAGTAGCCGAGCCTAGCAATATCAATGGCTTGGCCGAGCGCAAAAATGGGGTCGGACGCCCCGTTGGTCCGCGCTTGACGCCCTTCCCCTCTCGGCCGTATCTTTGAATACGGAATTCCGTATTCGCTCTCATGCTCTCGGAGCTCCCGGCGTGATCCCTCTCGACCCGCTTCCGAACTTGATCGACCAGGTCTATGCGCGGATCCTGGAGGCGATCTCCGACCGCACGCTGCAGCCCGGCCAGCGCATCCGGCAGAACGAGCTCGCCGACAGGCTCGGGGTGTCGCGCCAGCCGGTGTCGCATGCGCTGCACCTGTTGCACCGGCAGGGACTGGTCGCCGAAAGCGGCCGACGCGGCTTTGAAGTCACCCAGCTCGATCCCGCACGCATCCGCCAGCTCTACGAGGTGCGCGGAGCAATCGATGCCCTGGCGGCGCGGCTTGCCGGCGAACGCGCCGGGACCGATGCAGCGGGACGCGCGCGGCTGGAGGCGGCGCTTGCCGCCGGACGCGGGATCGACGGCAAGACCACGCTCGCCGAGCTGATCGCGCTCGACGTCGCGTTTCATCGCGCGATCTATCGGCTCTCCGGCAATCCCGTGATCGAGGAGACGATTACGCCGCAATGGCCGCATATGCGCCGCTCGATGGCGACGGTGCTGTCCGAGCTGGATTATCGCGGCAGCGCCTGGGCCGAGCATGCCGACATTGCCGGACACATTCTCGCGGGCGACGCGAAGGCGGCCGAACGTGCGGCGCTTGCGCATGCGCAGACGGCGGGACGGATGACCGAGGAGAGACTGAGGGCGACGGAAGAGGCCGCGGCGTAGATCACGATCTCCGTCGCCGTCATGGCCGGGCTTGACCCGGCCATCCACGACTTTGTTCGACGCTGGAAGAACGTGGATGCCCGGGACAAGCCCGGGCATGACGAGAGAGAAAAAATGACAAAACAGGAGGACGCGCCATGAAACTGTCCCAGGAGCAATTGGAGTTCTTCCACCGCGAGGGCTGGCTGTTCCTGCCCGAATTGTTCAGCCCGGAGGAGGTCGATCTCCTCGCGCGCGAGGCGGTTGCCATCTATGACGCGAACCGGCCGGAAGTCTGGCGCGAGAAGAGCGGTGCACCGCGCACCGCCTTTGCCGCGCATCTCTACAACGAAGCGTTCAGAATCCTCGGCGCGCATCCGCGCATGATCGACCCGGTCGAGCAATTATTCGGCGAGCAGGTCTACATGCACCAGTTCAAGATCAACGCAAAATCCGCCTTCACCGGCGACGTTTGGCAATGGCACCAGGATTACGGCACCTGGAAGCGCGACGACGGCATGCCCGAGCCGCGCGCGATGAACATCGCGATCTTCCTCGACGAGGTGATGCCGATCAACGGCCCGCTGATGCTGGTGCCGCAGAGCCAGAACGCCGGCGACCTCAAGGCCTCGCACGACCTCGCGACGACCTCCTATCCGCTCTGGACGCTGGACGAGGAGACCGTGACGCGGCTGGTCAAGCAGGGCGGCATCGTCGCGCCAACCGGCAAACCCGGCGGCATGCTGATGTTCCACGGCAATCTCGTGCACGGCTCGGCCGGCAACATCACGCCCTATCCGCGCAAGATCGTGTACCTGACGCTGAACGCGGTTTCGAACTACATCCGCACCCCGACGCGGCCGGAGTACATCGCGCATCGCGATTTTGCGCCAATCAAGATGGTGGACGACGACGCGCTGGTCCGGCTCGCCCGTGCGCCGCGGCAGGCGGCGGAGTAACCGTCATTCCGGGGCGGCGCGTAGCGTCGAGCCCGGAATCCATCAGGCCGCAGAAGTCGCGGATGGATGGATTCCGGGCTCGCGCTTCGCGCGCCCCGGAATGACGAGTTTCAATCGTTGCGCTTAGGACAAGCCCCATGAACCTCTTCCGCCTCCTCCAAGCCCGCGCTGCCGCCGGCAAGCCCGTCCGTGTCGCGCTGATCGGCGCCGGAAAATTCGGCTCGATGTTTTTGGCGCAGGTGCCGCACACGCCGGGGCTCGTGGTCCCCATCATCGTCGACATCGATCGCGACCGCGCGCGCGAGGCCTGCCGCACGGTCGGCTGGGACGAGACCCGCATCGCCGCCACCGTCTTCACCGACGACGGCGCGCGCGCCATCGCCGGCGGCGCGATGGACGTGGTGGTGGAGGCGACCGGCAATCCGGCCGTCGGCATCAAGCATGCGCGCGCGGCGATCGCGGCCGGCAAGCATATCGTGATGGTCAATGTCGAGGCCGACGTGCTGGCGGGTCCGCTGCTCGCCGAGGAAGCCCGCAAGGCGGGCGTGGTCTATTCGCTCGCCTATGGCGATCAGCCGGCGCTGACCGCGGAGATGGTGGATTGGGCCCGCGCCACCGGTTTTCACGTGGTTGCCGCAGGCAAGGGAACAAAATATCTGCCGGCCTATCACGACGTGACGCCCGATGGCGTCTGGCAGCATTACGGGCTGAGCGCGAGCGAGGCGCAATCGGCCGGGATGAATCCGCAGATGTTCAACTCCTTCCTCGACGGCACCAAATCGGCGATCGAGATGGCCGCGATCGCGAACGCCTGCGGGCTGGACGTGCCTACGGAGGGCCTGCTGTTTCCACCCTGCGGCGTCGACGACCTGCCGCACATCATGCGGCCTCGCAGCAAGGGCGGCGTGCTGGAGCGATCGGGCGTCGTGGAGGTGGTCTCCTCGCTCGAGCGCGACGGAAGGCCGGTGTTTCGCGATCTGCGCTGGGGCGTTTACGTTGTGCTGGAGGCGCCGAACGACTATGCCGCCGACTGCTTCAGGCAATATGGCCTCAAGACCGACGGCAGCGGACGGTACGCGGCGATGTACAAGCCCTATCATCTGATCGGGCTCGAGCTGAACATCTCGGTGTTGTCGGCAGCCCTGCGGGGCGAGCCGACCGGGCAGCCCCATGGTTTCCGCGGCGACGTCGCCGCCGTGGCAAAACGCAATCTGCGCGCCGGCGAGATGCTGGACGGCGAAGGCGGCTACACGGTGTGGGGCAAGCTGGTGCCGGCGGCCGCGAGCCTCAAGGCCGGCGCGCTGCCGATCGGGCTGGCGCACCGGCTGAAGCTGAAGCACAACGTCGCCCATGGCGAGATCGTGCGCTGGAGTGACGTCGAGTTTGACGCGGGCAACGAGACGATCAGGACGCGCAAGGCGATGGAAGCGGCGTTCGCAAGCGCAGAGCAGGCCGCGCACTCATGAATCGAGATCCATTGGTGCGCGCGATGTCCGCTGACCAACGCTTTGCGGACTCAAGCTGAAGATCGACTCAGGGAAGCTATGGGAAGAAGCAACATCCTGAGTTACGAATCGCTTTGCCAGCACACCGAGCTGTACAGCACTTCGACGGGACGGAAACGCACCAATTCCACGCGATCGAGAAAGCCGGTGGTTGGTTCCCAGCTTGATAGGAGAGCCATGAGAGCCGGCCCCGGGTCGGGCAAAGCTGCCGATAACGTCACGTGCGGCACCCAAGCTCCCGGTCGATAATGCGCATCAACTTTAAGATCGGGAAGTGCGGTTTGTATGGCCTGATGCCGCGCAAGCAACTCGCGCGTCACGATCGGCACGGCCCATAGAACGGTGCCGTTACCCGGGAAAGCCCCCAATCCGCTCAAGCTCATCGGGAGGGCCTCCCAATTTCGAGAGGTATCTTCTAGCGCGGTGTGTAGCCTCTTGAGGGGGGTCTCGTCCGGGTAGATCGCCAGGGTAATATGCGGCGCGTACCCAAGTTGGTAGCGATCGGCATCGATTCCGCTGGTCGCAAGCTTGCGCCACATTGCCTCGATAGGAACAGCGCTGATGGGGTCTAAGCAGAGTGTAATGGCGAACGGCATGGGCGCAATACTAACAGCGCCTAGGCGCGCACAGCAACTCGCTCAGTGCTCGCCCAATTCTGTATCCATCTGGCCGCTGCTTTCCCCACACGTCCCCAAGCACATCGGAGGGCCAATGACACCTACGGCCGCACTTCGAAGTAAGTCTTGCCGCCTCGTTCGAATCCTGCTCGCTCGTAGAAGCGCAGGGTCGTCTCACGCTTGGACCCCGTCGCCAAGTGGACCTTATAGCAGTCGGCCTGCGATGCGATCTCAAGCGCATAGGTGAGAACCCGTCGCCCGAGCCCTGATTTGCGATGGTCGGCGTGGGTGACTACATTCTCAATGACGCCATATGATCGGCCGCCCCGAGACAGATTGGGCACAATTGCAAGCGTGCACGACGATAGAAGCTGTTCACCTGCTTGCGCCACGATCACAGTCATAAACCTCGATGAAAGCAGGTTGGACCAGACGCGCTCAGCCGTAGCTGGCTCCAGTTGAGCTTCGTGCGGATGGAGATGCCGGTAAAGGTTCAAAACCTGATGCAGGTCGTGTTCTGTTGCGTGACGGACAATAGCCTCTTTCATGTAGTGATCTCTTGCAAAGCAAGTCGCAGTTGCGGAGCAAATTGCAACGACAATCTCATATCCGAGGCCGCGCTGTCTCCAGAAGTTTCATAGCCTCCACCACCGAATTGTAGATCAATTGGTCATCCGGTTTGCGGTTCTCTTTGAGCTTCTCCACGTTCGCGCGATCAACCCAGAGAGTTTCTGACACTTTGCCGGTTTCCAGAGTTGGTTTTGTGAGGTCCCCGTCGACGGTCACGATGAACTGTCGTTCTTCGTAGGGTGTCGGCCCATAGCTCCAATATTTAGGTGTTAGCTCAAGAACGATGTTTTTGAGGTGCCAGCCTGTCTCCTCATGTATTTCCCGGCGCAGAGCAGAAAGAACGTCCTCGTCGTCTTCGACGTGCCCGCCGATCAAGTCCCAACACCCGGGAAACAACTCACGCGTCGATGAGCGCCTTTGCACAAAGACGCGTCCTCGACCGTCAACGACCATCGCGTCCGCAATGAGCTGCCTTCTTGGTGACATTTTCGTCGGTCTCGGAGTGTGGTAGATTAGCCTTTGCGGCGCCCACTTGAGGCCGATGCCGTGGCCTCATGGTCCGATTTTGATCCAGCCGTACGAGCTCCGCAACGGGTCCACAATCTAACCTAGTAACGTCCCCGACATATCGGCTTTGGTTCTCGGTCAGGGAAGCAGCCGCTCTTGCTTTGCCTGCCTGAACCACTTCCGGAACATGTCTTCGGTGTCCATCATCTCGGTGAAGCCGGCGCGGTTGATCTTCACGGTCGAGACGATCGAGGGCGGACCGGATTCGGTGTGGCCGTAGCGCAGGCTGTAATCGGCGTATTGGAACGAGAGGCCGACGAATTCGGCCAACGCAGGCGATACGAGGTCGTGCTTGCGCCGCAGCCCATCCCAGGGGCCGACCCAGGATGGAAACGCTTTGGCGAGCGACAGCGGGACCGGCCTACCCGGCTTCATCTCCAGCGCATCGGCGACCGCAGGCCAGATGGTCTCCCAGGTAAAGACGTCGCCATTGGTCACGTTGAAGGCCTCGTTGCGCGCGGCCTCGGCCTCGCCCGACCAGGCGATGGCGCGGGCGAGGAGATCGACATCGACGGCCTGCCCCACCCGCGCGGCGCCGCCGGGGTAATCGAGCGGCCTGCCTTGTTCGCGCAGCATCGCGGCGTAGACGCCGAGCGGTGGAATCAAATCCATGGCGCCGCCCATGGCGAGGCCGACGATCAGCACCGGCCGCAGGATGCTCCAATGCCAGCTCTTGCCGGTGTGGAGGTCGCGCAAGAAGGTTTCCTGCGCCCAGTAGAAGTTGGGCTGCTCGTACATTTCGGAGCGGCCTTCGCGAGCCGGCACTGTCAGGGGGCGAACGTGGACACCGTAGGCCTTGGTGCCCTGCAACAGGGCGACATGCCTGAGGCCGGGTGCCACCGGCTCGAGCGCACCCATCAAATTGCGCAGCATCAAATCGTTGGTGTTGATCTGCTGCGGGTCGCGCCAGCCGTCGACGAGCTGCGGCGCCTCGTAGAGCGCGGCGTAGATCAGATGCGTCGCGCCGCTCAATTCCGAGGCGGCACGTCGGCAATCCGCTGCGCTGGTCAGGTCGATCGGGACATGGCGAGCGCCGTAGAGATCGCGCGGCTTCCGCCGGGACAGGGCAATGACATCGCACCCGCCCGACTTGCCGAAGTGTCGCAACGCGGCATTGCCGACGAGACCGCTCGCTCCGGCAACCACGACCTTTTTGCCTGTCATGCGCGAGCCTCCCTGGTTTTGGCGCGACTGAATAGCAGATCGCGTGCAGGCCCGACTTGCGTCAGGTCGGTGTTCGCAGCTGCGAGGTGCCCATGAGGCTTGATTCCGGCGAAGCGCCCGGTCATCCTCGCGCGCGGAACCGCAACGATCGGAATTCCATCTACCAGTGCCCGCAAGGGCCGTTCGGAAACGCCACAACGTCTCAACAGAAAACGTCGAGCGTCGACGAAGACAAGACGACACCAAGATCGTTCCCCAGGTCGAAGCATCGACTTAACGGAGGGAAGCGCATGGAACGTCGTAAATTCCTGACGGCAGGCGGATTGGGCCTGGCCGCAAGTGCCGTCGCTGCGCCGGCGATCGCGCAATCGATGCCCGAGATCAAATGGCGCTACGCCGCGAGCTGGCCGAAGGCGCTCGATACGCTCTACGGCGGCTGCGAGTATTTCGCCAAGCGGGTCGCCGAGATCACCGACAATCGTTTCCAGATCCAGCCATTCGCCGCCGGCGAGATCGTGCCGGGCCTGCAAGTGCTCGACGCCGTCGCCAACGGCACGGTCGAGATGGGCAACACCGCGCTGTATTATTACTGGGGCAAGAACCCCGCCTTCACGTTCGGTACGTCGCTGCCGTTCGGGTTGAACACGCGCCAGCACATTTCGTGGCTGCAGTGGGGCGGCGGCCAGGACCTGATCAACAATCTGCTGAAGGAATACAACACCATCGGCATTCCGACCGGGTCGACCGGCGCGCAGATGGGCGGCTGGTTCCGGAAGGAGATCAAGTCGATCGACGATCTCAAGGGACTGAAATTCCGGGTCGGCGGCTTTGCCGGTACGATCATCGCCAAGGTCGGCGGTGTGCCGCAGCAGATCGCGGCGGGCGACATCTATCCCGCGCTGGAGAAGGGCACGCTCGATGCCGCCGAATGGGTCGGGCCCTATGACGACGAGAAGCTCGGCTTCGTGAAGGTCGCGAAGTACTATTACTATCCCGGTTGGTGGGAAGGCACCGGCCAGGGTCACAACATCATCAATCTCGACAAATGGAACACGCTGCCGAAGCACTATCAGGCCGCGGTCGATGCCGCGTCGCGCGATACCTTCACCTGGGTGACCGGCAAGTACGACTACGTCAATCCGCCGGCACTGAAGCGTCTGCTGGTGGCCGGCGCGATCCTGAAGCCGTTCCCGCAGGAAGTTCTCGAAAGCTGCTATGGCGCGGCCAACGAGATCTACGCCGATCTCGCCAAGACCAACCCGCATTTCGGCAAGATGTATACGAGCCTCACGGCTTTCCGCAGCGAATCGCTGGCCTGGATGCAGGTCGCTGAGTTGAGCTTCGACAGCTTCATGATGCGGATGCGGACACGGACGTGAGGCGCTGAGCGACGCGTGAGGGTCGGCAACGACGAAAGCCCCGGAGATGTCTCCGGGGCTTTTGGTTGCGGCGGTGTCGGTGGGGTTAAGCGAAAGCTCGCGTCACCATAGGTGTCATCGCCCGGCTTGACCGGGCG
>NZ_JBVVOT010000008.1:0-215000 GCF_055807455.1 Bradyrhizobium sp. Kon58 | reverse complement strand
GGTTAGCGCACCGTCTTCAGGTAAAACCAACTCCCATGGTGTGACGGGCGGTGTGTACAAGGCCCGGGAACGTATTCACCGTGGCGTGCTGATCCACGATTACTAGCGATTCCAACTTCATGGGCTCGAGTTGCAGAGCCCAATCCGAACTGAGACGGCTTTTTGAGATTTGCGAAGGGTTGCCCCTTAGCGTCCCATTGTCACCGCCATTGTAGCACGTGTGTAGCCCAGCCCGTAAGGGCCATGAGGACTTGACGTCATCCCCACCTTCCTCGCGGCTTATCACCGGCAGTCTCCTTAGAGTGCTCAACTAAATGGTAGCAACTAAGGACGGGGGTTGCGCTCGTTGCGGGACTTAACCCAACATCTCACGACACGAGCTGACGACAGCCATGCAGCACCTGTGTTCCAGGCTCCGAAGAGAAGGTCACATCTCTGCGACCGGTCCTGGACATGTCAAGGGCTGGTAAGGTTCTGCGCGTTGCGTCGAATTAAACCACATGCTCCACCGCTTGTGCGGGCCCCCGTCAATTCCTTTGAGTTTTAATCTTGCGACCGTACTCCCCAGGCGGAATGCTTAAAGCGTTAGCTGCGCCACTAGTGAGTAAACCCACTAACGGCTGGCATTCATCGTTTACGGCGTGGACTACCAGGGTATCTAATCCTGTTTGCTCCCCACGCTTTCGTGCCTCAGCGTCAGTATCGGGCCAGTGAGCCGCCTTCGCCACTGGTGTTCTTGCGAATATCTACGAATTTCACCTCTACACTCGCAGTTCCACTCACCTCTCCCGAACTCAAGATCCTCAGTATCAAAGGCAGTTCTGGAGTTGAGCTCCAGGATTTCACCCCTGACTTAAAGACCCGCCTACGCACCCTTTACGCCCAGTGATTCCGAGCAACGCTAGCCCCCTTCGTATTACCGCGGCTGCTGGCACGAAGTTAGCCGGGGCTTATTCTTGCGGTACCGTCATTATCTTCCCGCACAAAAGAGCTTTACAACCCTAGGGCCTTCATCACTCACGCGGCATGGCTGGATCAGGCTTGCGCCCATTGTCCAATATTCCCCACTGCTGCCTCCCGTAGGAGTTTGGGCCGTGTCTCAGTCCCAATGTGGCTGATCATCCTCTCAGACCAGCTACTGATCGTCGCCTTGGTGAGCCATTACCTCACCAACTAGCTAATCAGACGCGGGCCAATCTTTCGGCGATAAATCTTTCCCCGTAAGGGCTTATCCGGTATTAGCACAAGTTTCCCTGTGTTGTTCCGAACCAAAAGGTATGTTCCCACGCGTTACTCACCCGTCTGCCGCTGACGTATTGCTACGCCCGCTCGACTTGCATGTGTTAAGCCTGCCGCCAGCGTTCGCTCTGAGCCAGGATCAAACTCTCAAGTTGGACTTGAACTTTGAACCGGCTGATCACAACGTTTTGACGAGGTCCCACCATTTTTCATCGACCGAAGTCGATGAGCTGCCCGCGATTCACATCGCTGGCAACGATGGTGTAACCTTAAAACGTGTACCGCCGAAGTCTTTCGTCCCCTCTCAGAACTCAAAAGCCGAAGCTCTTCAGTATCCGAGAGGCGCAAGGACTCCGCCGTCCACGTTTCTCTTTCTTCATCTTCACTTGTCAAACAGCCCGGGACCAGGAGGCCCCAACCTTCCAGAGAGGAAGGGTTCCGACACCCTTACCGACGATGGATGAACTCCAATCGACTTACGTCGACTGTTGTGTCACTCAACAAGGTGAGGAGCATCAGTGGCGCGTTCGCTCGCCTTGGTCAGTGACCCGGCGGCGCCGCGCTCAGTGGTCGGGTTATAGGCCCCACCCATCGGGGTTGTCAACGACCATTGTCAGAAAATCGTCGCACGGTGGATTGTTCGAAAAATCCACGCGATTACAGCAGGTTAGAAAGTCACCGAGCGGCTGGATCGGGCCAGCGCGGAGAAAAAACCCAAAAAAAGTTTGGGCCCGAGGGGGCTCCGGAGGCGGCATGGAGGCGCCTTGGCCGGGGCTTGGAGCGCCCGCCCCTGGAAGGCCCCTGACGCCCAGCCGTTTCCGGAAACTTTTCCATATTAGGCGCCGTACTTGAGCCACAATCCCCCGGCGTTCTGGTACAGACAAAGCTTGAATCGCAGGGATGCCAGTGGGGGCTGCCGGCGGTTTGTGTGGGGTCAGAGGAAGGCGATCATCCAATGAAGCAGCCTTCTTCAGACATTCGAGACACATCGAGAGATCTTTTTTCCGCTTAGCTGTTCGTAATTTCGGCCGGCCCGTCATCTGGGCCTTCTGACCGCGGACGCCTATGCGGCTTGCCTTTTCCGGAGACGCCCCAGAGCGGGCGGCGTAAGGAGGGGCTCGAAGCAGGGTTGCTCGAAACGGGGCTGCTCGAAATCGGGCTCTCGGGTCGTTGATTGGGGGACTTGGGTTGAACCACAGGACGTCACGCGGCGCTTACGGGCGTGAGACCGGGATCATCGATCTCGGCCACGAGCCGCCGCTGTCCGTCGATGGTTCCGAAGCCGCCGTCATCGATCGCCGCCGCGTCTCGGTGCAATGGTTCAGCGGGACGATTCTAACCGGACTTTGCGGCGCAGCCCTGATCGGCGGCGCCGTTTTCGCTTCGCTCGACGGCGAGATGACCTTCGCCAAGGTGCCGGAGCGCGTCGAAGGCGCGCTGCGCGGCGCATTCGGCGCAGCCGACCGCGCCGCCACGCTGCACAAGAGCGACCGCCTGCCGCCGCCGAACGAATCCACGGCCTCGCGCAACATCGTGCGCGTCTCGACCGTCGCCCGCGTCGGCAACCGCGACGTGATGCGGGTACGTCCCTTCATCCGGATCGCCGGCAATCTGTCGATGACGACGAGCGACCTGTCGGCAAAGATCCCGCCGTTCAACGCCCAACGCCTTCTCACCGACGTGGGCTCCGATCCGAAGACGGCATCCGAGGATCCCAACAATCCGGAAGCCGTCGAACCCGACGCCGAGGTCTCGTTCGTCACCAAGGATCTCTCCCAGGTGCTGCCGAAAGCCAAGATTTCCGCAGTGGTGGCGCTCGACGACATCCTGATGCGGGTCCGCGATGCCGCCAATTGGCGCGGCAATGGCGGGGTGCGCTACGCCGCGCTCTCCAATGCTGCGGCCGACGTCTCCGGCGCGACCGGCCCGTCCGACATCCGAAGCGCCTACGCCACCGAAGTGTCGCCGTCCGATCCCTATGCCGGCTTCGAGACGCGCGTGGTGCCTGAAAACGTCACGCTGCTGCCGAAGACCAAGGAGCAGATCACCGGCGGCAATCCCAACGGCGAACGTGTCCACGTGGTCAAGAAGGGCGACAGCGTCGCCGGCGTGCTGCGCGATCTCGGCGCCACGGCCGAGGAGATCAAGGCGATCACCGCGACGCTCGGTCCGCGCGGCCGCGACGGCGGCCTGAAGGAAGGCGAGAAGCTGCGCATCCTGATGGCGCCCGCAAGCCCCGGCGCCCGTCTGCAGCCCTACCGCGTCGTCATCGCCAACGAGACCATGGTCGAGGCAATCGCGGCGCTGTCCGATCTCGGCAAATACGTCGCGGTCGACGTCTCCAGCATGAATACCGTCGCCGACGCGGCGGCGAACGCCAACAGCGACGACGATGACGACGATGACGGCACGGGCGTGCGGCTCTACCAGAGCATCTACGAGACCGCGATGCGCAACAAAGTGCCGATGCCCGTCATCGACGACATGATCAAGATCTATTCCTACGACGTCGATTTCCAGCGCAAAGTGGCGCCGGGCGATTCATTCGACGTGTTCTACGCCGGCGAAGACGAAGGCGTGACCGCGAGCGAAAAGAACGACGTGCTGTTCGCTTCGCTCACGCTCGGCGGCGAGACCAAGAAATATTACCGCTATCAGAGCCCCGACGACGGCGTCGTCGACTACTATGACGAGACCGGCAAGAGCGCGAAGAAGTTCCTGGTGCGCAAGCCCGTCAACAACGCCATCATGCGCTCGGGCTTCGGCGGTCGCCGTCACCCCATCCTCGGCTATGTGAAGATGCATACCGGCGTCGACTGGGCGACCTCCTACGGCACGCCGATCTTCGCCTCCGGCAACGGCGTGATCGAGAAGGCCGGCCCCGAGGGCGGCTACGGCAAATACATCCGCATCAAGCATAACAACGGCTACGAGACCGCCTATGGCCATATGTCGGCCTTTGCCAAGGGCATGGAGCCCGGCAAGAAAGTGCGGCAGGGCCAGGTGATCGGCTTCGTCGGTTCGACCGGCGCGTCGACCGGCCCGCACGTCCACTACGAAATCCTGGTCAACGGCCGCTTCGTCGATCCGCTGCGCGTGAAACTGCCGCGCGGCCGCTCGCTGGAAGGCCCGATGCTGGCCGGCTTCGAGAAGGAGCGCGACCGGCTCGACGGCATGATGAGCGGCCGCGCCGGCGCCATCGCCCGGATGTCGGACGCAACCGGCGGTCCGTTGCAGGTCACCAACAGGTAAAAGCCGGCGACCGGCCGAGATCGGCCGATCATCTTCAAACACGATCCGGATTTGACGTCGTCGCGCGAGGCCGCTTGGCCGCATCACAACGTCAAGTTTCGTTTGCCAAAGCGGCGTGAGGAGCGAATACTTTCCAAAAAAACGGGAGGTCTCGCCATGAAGAACAGGCTCGCCTGCGCAGCCTTCGTTGCTGCGATTGTCTCCGCCACCAGTGTTTCGGCCGAAAACTGGGAGGTCACCAAGCTCGTCCCGGGCTCGGCGTTCCACGGCGTGCACGGGCTTGCGATCGACAAGGCCGGCCACCTGTTTGCCGGCAGCGTCGCGGGCGCGGCGCTCTACGAGGTCGACATCGCCGGCGGCACCGCCAAGGTTGCAATCCCCGCCCCGATCGGAATGGCCGACGACATCGCGTTCGCCCCCGACGGCACCATGACCTGGACCGGATTCCTGGCCGGCGATCTCTATTCGCGCAAGGGCGACGGCCCGATCAAGAAACTCGCTTCCGGCCTTCCCGGCATCAACTCGCTCGCTTACCGCAAGGACGGCAGGCTGTACGCCACCACCGTCTTCCTCGGCGACACGCTCTATGAGATCGACGTCGAGGGCGACAAACCGCCGCGCCAGATCATGGAGAAGATGGGCGGCCTCAACGGCTTCGAGTTCGGCCCTGACGACAAGCTCTACGGTCCGCTCTGGTTCAAGGGACAAATCGCAAAGGTCGACGTCGACAAGGCCGAGCTGACCGTCGTCGCGGACGGCTTCAAGGTCCCGGCCGCGGTGAACTTCGATTCCAAGGGCAATCTCTGGGTGGTCGACACCGCGCTCGGCCAGCTCGTTCGGGTCGATCCCAAATCGGGCACCAAGACCATGGTCGCGCAATTGAAGCCGTCGCTGGACAATCTCGCGATCGACGACAAGGACCGAATCTACGTCTCCAACATGGCCGACAACGGCATCCAGGAGGTCGATCCTGCGACCGGCCAGGCGCGGCAGGTCATCATCGGCAAGCTCGCTTTGCCCGGCGGCATCGGCGTCACGTCGGAGAACGGCAAGGATACGATCCACGTCGCCGACGTGTTCGCCTATCGCACGGTGGACGGTGCGACCGGCGAGGTCACCGAGAAGGCCCGCATGCACGCCGCCGGCGTCACGCTCGAATATCCGATGAGCGCGACGGCGAAGGGCAACGACGTGGTCCTGTCGAGCTGGTTCACCGGCACGGTGCAGGTGATCGACGGCAAGACCGGCGCCACCCGCGACATGCTGCACGGCTTCAAGGCGCCGCACGACGCGATCGTGCTCGCGGACGGCAGCATTCTGGTGGCCGAGCTCGGCACCAAATCGCTGGTCCGCGTCAGCGGCGAGCACGGCAAGGACCGCACCACGCTGATCGGCGGCCTCGAGGGCCCGGTCGGGCTGGTCGCGGGATCGCGTGGCGAGGTCTATGTCACCGAAGCGTTTGCGGGCGTCGTCTCGATGATCGAGAGCGGCGGCGAAAGGACCGTGCTCGCCAAGGACCTGAAAATGCCCGAAGGCATCGCACGCACCAGCGACGCCAAGCTGATCGTGGCAGAGGTGGGCGCCAAACGGTTGATCGAGATCGCACCGGAGAGCGGCACGGTCACCGAGATCGCGGCCAATCTCCCGATCGGCCTCGTGGGTGCGCCCGGAGGGCTGCCGACGCACATTCCGACGGGAGTGGCGGTCGGGGCGACGGGAGTGATCTACTTCTCGTCGGATGTGGAGAACGCGATTTACAAGGTGGTGAAGAAGTAGCTCTGCCGATCAACATTCGCGCAAGCGCCGCGCCGAGATACGCGCACGGCGTGTGCTGCCCGGCTACATATTCATCCGAAGCACAAAGAAATGCTTGTTTGCAGGAATGATCTTGCCGTCCGGCGTGGCGTTGACGTTCGTGATCCTGATCGACTGGGTCACGTTCCCGCCGATTGCCCTGATCTTCCCGGAAGACAGCTCAACCACCAGGTTTGTGTGAGAGTGAAAAGGCTTGTTCGGCAACATCTGTTCCAGATCTGCGCGGTTCTGGACATCGTCCGAAAATCCAATGAGATCTCCGACCCGCGGAGCCATTTCGCCCTTGTCGAAGTAAACAATTGGTGCGTCCATCCGATTGGCGACCCGGTTGGCAAGGGCGGCCAGGATATAAACCGAATGGCTCGCTGAAAATGGAAACTGGGCTCGGGTTACGCCTCCCGCATTCAAGACGAATGAAATATAGGCTGCCGACCATCGTACCGCAGCCGGATTTGTGACGTCGTCGCGGCCAACGAACTTGAAATACTCGAGCACCCGGGCGCGCAGCGGCTCCTCTGTTTCCGTTACAGCTGATCCCCCCCGTCGTGCGAACGTATTCATCTCATCGAGCGCCGCCTGAACTGCATTGGAGAGGACCAACGTGGTGCTGGGACTGCCAACACGCCCACCGCCAGCGCTGCCAGGCGTAATCGTCACCAAGGCGG
Organism: Bradyrhizobium sp. Kon58; assembly: GCF_055807455.1. NCBI lineage: Bacteria > Pseudomonadati > Pseudomonadota > Alphaproteobacteria > Hyphomicrobiales > Nitrobacteraceae > Bradyrhizobium > Bradyrhizobium sp. Kon58. The sequence goes on along the minus strand of NZ_JBVVOT010000008.1, from coordinate 208,029 downwards.
CGGCCTCGTTGTTTCTGCGCTGATATAGGGCATTCAATTTGTTGATCGCTTGACTAACCGTCAGCCCCCCCAATCCATTGTTGTGCGCAGCTTTCACTCCGATGACCGACTCGATTGCAGTATCGGGATTCGCAGTCAGCATCTTGACCGCGCCTTCAAGGCCCTGCTGATGGGCCATGTAAAGCTCCACCGGCGTGATTGCCCGTCCCAATCTGGCCTTGAGCGCCTTTGCATTCTTCACCGTGAATGTGCATCCGATCTCGACCTGCACGTCGACCGAAGCGCCAGCCGCCTGTCCCTTTCCCGGGCCGCCTCGGTTGGGAAACGTAGGGCCCCCTTCGGCCGCCCATGTGTCGTCGATGAACTGAAACAGGCCGGCCGCCGAACTCACGGAGTTGCATTCGGTTGGATCAAAGTCGCCGGTCTCTATCGCAATGATCGTCAAGACGGTCATCGGATCAAGTCCATGACTTTTCGCACCGGCGATCAGCTTGTCGATAACGGCCTGATGACTTCCGGGCTTGGCCTGAATGTCGCCACCTAGACCGGTCGAAGTATCCCCTGAGATCGGGCTGTCAGGATCGGCTGGAAGGCTGTCCTTGATTTCGTGCGCCAGCCTGCTGACTTCGTCGAATCCTGGGATAAGCTTTGTGGTGCAGGCCTCCAGTGCTTCCTTGATCGTCGCGCTGCCATCGTCCTTGAAGATTGCCTTGTTGCGGCTCAAGAAAACCTTGCGCGCGACGTCATCCGGAAAGATCTCCTCGAGGACCTCCAAGGACGGCCGCGCAGGTTGGGCTTGCTCGGCGTCGAGGATCTTCGCGGCCGCGTTCGATCCGAAAGTCCCGGCGCCCACAAATATGAACGCCAGATAGAGGTCCACCGCGGTCAAACTATGAGTTGGAAGCAGCCCCTTGAGCAGGGTTGCCGACTTTGATGCCAGCACCGCAGCAACAACACATTGCGCGGTCGGGAACTTGATCTGTTCGGCGGTAAGGCCTCTGAGCTCCGCTAACTCCAGAAGCTCCTGCCAGGTCTTTGTGGTGAACTGGTATGCGCCTATTGTTTCTGCGCCGTCAGGATCGCTGGTCTTGACCTCCGTCAGGCTCCACTGGCTGCCGCTCTGCACGAACGCCAATGCATAGAGGTAAGCGGCATTGGTTGCGTTTTGCTCGGCCTGGGTAAGGCACGCATCTGCCAAATCAGTTCTCGATACCTGCGCGGGAAACGGTTGGAAGCCGCCGGACATCGGGATGTCGTTATTCTCGTCGACAATGAAATGGTCGTCCACAAACCCCTTTCGCTGCTCGATGTTGGCTCCGCTCGTCGCTTCAACGAAAACCCAGGTGATCGTTGTGCCCCCGATGATCTCGGTGGTGGAAGGCTTCGCCCCGATCTTGATCTTCTCACCCGCAAAGACCCGCAACGGCACGCCGTTCAGCACGACTTGATCCGAATCGTCTCGTCCCTCCTTGAGGAGAGGCTGATTCGTCAGGATTTTCCCGACCGCGGCTCCGGCCATGTCTAACTCCCAAAATCAAAAAAGGATTGATGTCATCCGTTATTCGCAGGTTGTCCAACTTGTCTGCAGGTGCGCGAGATATTGTTGTACGATTTGTCGTTGACAGTGTTCGTCGTCAAATCGGTCAACTCAGCCTTTCTCGCAGCGGTCATTTGCTTCTTGGCCTCAACAATCGCATCCCGAGTTAGTTGATCGAACTTTCCGCTCGCATTGCCCTTGATTCTCACATCGCAGAATCCGAGCATGACCTGAAATGCCTTCACCCCCGCCTCATCGACGAAGGCGTACCTCTCAAATGGTGTCCGGTTGACCCGGCCCTTCGGCAAATCGTCGAAGCAGGGTTGATCCAAGCGTGTAAATATTTGCGTCTCGACGCCGTTGACAATTTGCGGCTCGATGTTGGTGAATGGCACAGCTGAAGCACCGCTTTGCAATGCGCCTAGTTTGGCTTGCTTGATCGCATTTCGCATCGTGTCATCAAAAGTATTTGACTCTTTCAAACATAATGTTCTCTGGATCGACCCGCCGGTGGACTGAGACATGGCCCGCTCGCTGTCGGTGATCCCTCCGATCATCTTCGGTGGCTTCGGCGTCTGCGGATTTCCGGGCGTATCCGGCAGCGGGTCACGCGGATTCTTGGGAATCGAGTTGAGCAATGAACCAGCCAGGAGCGACTTGCGAATCTGTTCCGCATTGCCCTTATCAGGCGGTGTATTTCCCGCGACGCTGTCGCGCGTCCGCTGATTGACCAGATCCTCTATATAGAATGGCGTACATATCAGCATGTATTCCCGGAGCACGTGCACGGCGTCTGGTTGATATGCAATCCGCACATTCAGCGTCTCGCGGTACTGCAAGCGTTTCTCACGGACCAGAAGCGAGACCGTTGATTTCTCGATTTCGAACAGCAACCGCGAGTAGTAGTTTGTGAAGGAATTGCTTGCCAGACCGAAGGCGAGACCTGCTATGGCGATCGGCGCCGCGCCGACGCCAGTCGTGTACAACAGCGCTTCGGTAAAAGTCCGAGTGTCGTGGATCTGGCTCAGGATGGCGCTGCGGTCACGGCGCCGGCTGGCTAGCCAGGCAAGATAGCTGTCACAGCGGCGATCAATATCGTTGAACCCGGCACTCACTAAAGCGGACCATTGGGCACTTCCGTACCTGCTTACGTCGCAGGAGACGATGGCGTCAGAGGCCGGGTCGACGACTTTGACCCCTCCAGCCTGCACACACAAGTACGAGAGGTAAATCTCCAGCCGGCGGGTCGACTCGGCCATGTCCTCAGCTGGCAGTTCAGTGCCAATGCCTTCCTGGATTAACTTCTCTTCAAGTGAGCCGCAGCCGCTCAGCAGCAGCGCCAATGCAACAAAGCCCGCAACGATACCCGCACGCATCGCACGCCCCCACAATATCTTTCAGACTATGGCGAGCAACCCTGTCACCGCGAGCGACAGCTTCACGTGAACAACAGTTCCGGCAAAATACCGTGTGTGGCCACAATCCCTCAAATCTCGGAGGATTGTGGCGAGCCTCGACCGGATTGTTCAAGAAGATTCATGCACGCTCTCAGCGAAAGCGCGGAGCGTGTTTCATTTATAACACACGGCTTTTGCGTGCGTCGCAAGGACGCAGCCAGCGGTTGTGATACTTGTCACGCATATAGCGCGACACCTGATTGCGCGTCGGGCGAAGCAGATTGCGCGCGTTGCCGGTACGAAAAAACCTCCCCGCGTCGCGGGGAGGTTTGAGCAGGTTCAATGTGCTGTTTTGGACGCTCAGTTCAACTTCCGCTTCGACACCGGCGCCTCGAACTGCGCGATCTCGGCGGTCTGCGGCGCCTTGCCGTTGAAGGTGAGCACGTTGCCTTCGGAAGAGATCGCAACGGTATCGCCGTCCTTGACGTCGCCGGCCAGGATCATCTCGGCGAGCGGATCCTGGACATGACGCTGGATCACGCGTTTGAGCGGCCGTGCGCCGTAGGCGGGATCCCAGCCCTTGGCGGCGAGCCAGTCGCGGCCGGCAGCGTCGAGCGTCAGCACGATCTTGCGATCGGCCAAAAGCTTTTGCAGCCGCGCGAACTGGATCTCGACGATCCGGCCCATCTCGCTCCTCTGCAAACGATGGAACAGGATGATCTCATCGACGCGGTTCAAGAACTCTGGCCTGAAGTGCGCCCGCACCATTCCCATCACCTGCTCGCGCACGGCCGAGGTGTCCTCGCCCTCCGGCTGGTTCACCAGAAACTCCGAACCGAGGTTCGAGGTCATGATGATCAGCGTGTTGCGGAAGTCGACGGTGCGGCCCTGGCCGTCGGTGAGGCGGCCGTCGTCGAGCACCTGCAACAGGACGTTGAAGACGTCAGGATGCGCCTTCTCGATCTCGTCGAACAGCACCACCTGGTAGGGCCGGCGCCGCACCGCTTCGGTCAGCGCACCGCCCTCATCATAGCCGACATAGCCCGGAGGCGCGCCGATCAGCCGCGAGACCGAGTGCTTCTCCATGTACTCGGACATGTCGAGGCGGACCATCGCGGTCTCGTCGTTGAACAGATACTCGGCGAGCGCTTTCGTCAGTTCGGTCTTGCCGACGCCGGTCGGCCCCAGGAACATGAACGAGCCGGTCGGCCGGTTCGGATCCTGCAGCCCCGCGCGCGAACGGCGCACCGCGGTCGCGACCGCACGCACGGCCTCGGCCTGGCCGACGACGCGCTTGCCGAGCGAGTCCTCCATCCGCAGGAGCTTGTCCTTCTCGCCTTCGAGCATCTTGTCGACGGGCACGCCGGTCCAGCGCGAGACCACCTGCGCGATGTGGTTGGCGGTGACCGCCTCCTCCATCATCTCGCCGGAGTTCTCCTTGGCTTCGATGTTTGCAAGCTGCTTTTCGAGCTCGGGGATCCGGCCATAGGCCAGCTCGCCAGCCTTCTGGAATTCACCGCGCCGCTGCGCGTTGGCGAGTTCGACCCGTAAGCCGTCGAGCTCGGCCTTCAGCTTCTGGGCGTCGGAGAGCTTGTTCTTCTCCGCGCTCCAGCGTGCGGTGAGTGCCGCGGACTTCTCCTCGAGATCGGCCAGCTCCTTCTCCAGCGTCTGCAGGCGGCTCTTCGAACCGGCATCGCTCTCTTTCTTCAATGCTTCCTGCTCGATCTTCAGCCTGATGATTTCCCGATCCATCGAATCCAGCTCTTCCGGCTTGGAATCGACCTGCATCTTGAGCCGCGCCGCCGCCTCGTCCATGAGGTCGATGGCCTTGTCCGGCAGGAAGCGGTCGGTGATGTAGCGGTTGGACAGCGTCGTGGCGGCGACCAGCGCGGAATCGGTGATCCGCACGCCATGGTGCTGCTCGTACTTGTCCTTCAGCCCGCGCAGGATCGAGATCGTGTCCTCGACCGAGGGCTCGCTGACGAAGATCGGCTGGAAACGCCGCGCCAGCGCCGCGTCCTTTTCGACGTGCTTTTGGTACTCGTCGAGCGTGGTGGCGCCGATGCAGTGCAGCTCGCCGCGAGCGAGCGCAGGCTTGAGCAAATTGGACGCGTCCATCGCGCCATCGCCCTTGCCGGCGCCGATCAGCGTGTGCATCTCGTCGATGAACAGGACGAAATTGCCCTCGCTCCCGGTCACCTCCTGCAGCACGGCCTTCAGCCGCTCCTCGAACTCGCCGCGATATTTTGCACCCGCGATCAGCGAGCCGAGATCGAGCGACAGCAGCTTCTTGTCCTTCAGGCTCTCCGGCACGTCGCCGTTGACGATGCGCAGCGCCAGGCCCTCGGCGATGGCGGTCTTGCCGACACCGGGCTCGCCGATCAGGACGGGATTGTTCTTGGTCCGGCGCGACAGCACCTGGATCGTGCGGCGGATCTCCTCGTCGCGGCCGATGACCGGATCGAGCTTGCCGTCGCGCGCCGCCTGGGTGAGGTCGCGGGCATATTTCTTCAGCGCGTCATACGCGTTCTCGGCCGTGGCGGAGTCCGCGGTCCGGCCCTTGCGTAGCGCCTCGATCGCCGCGTTGAGGTTTTGCGGGGTGACGCCGCCCTTGGCCAGGATCGCGCCGGCCTCGCTGGTCTTCTCCAGCGCGAGGCCGAGCAGCAGCCGCTCGACTGTGACAAAGCTGTCGCCGGCCTTCTCGCCGGCCTTTTCGGCGGCGTCGAAGGTGCGGGCGAGCTCAGGCGCCAGATAGATCTGTCCGGCGCCGCCGCCAGAGACCTTCGGCACCTTGTTCAGGGCGTCCTCGGTCGCCTTCAGGATTGCGCGGGAATTGCCGCCGGCACGGTCGATCAGGCCGGCAGCGAGGCCTTCATTGTCGTCCAGCAGCACTTTCAGGACGTGCAGGGTCGAAAACTGCTGGTGCCCTTCGCGCCCCGCAAGCGACTGCGCGGACTGGACGAAGCCCCTGGAGCGTTCGGTATATTTTTCGATATTCATATCGTGGTCTTTCCCTCGGCCTGCCCCTGGAGCCCTCTAAGGCACTCCAAACGGCATCTTCATTGGGTTTCCGATGGCCGCATTGACGTTTCTCAACCGGCAACGGTCGTTATCAGCCGGCGCTGGCGCCGGCCTGACCCAGATGTGGGAAGCGAGGCCTCGGACCGGAAGAGGCGCGTTCACAATTTCGTGCGCGGATCCGCCCGCTTAGCGCCGATGGGCCGAATCCCCTAAGTAGCGGCATGACCCCCAGCGCAATGACAGCCAGCCAGACCGCCGAGATCACCGGCCTCTACCGTTATCCGATCAAGGGCCTGACGCCGGAGCCCCTGCCCCGCGTCTCCCTGCGGACCGGCCAGACCTTGCCCGCCGACCGCCGCTACGCCATCGAGAACGGCCCCAGCGGCTTCGATCCGGAACAGCCGCAGTGGAAGCCGAAGATCCAGTTCCTGATGCTGGCGCGCAATGAGCGGCTGGCTTCGCTCGACAGCCAGTTCGAGGACGCGACCAACCGCCTGACCATCCGCAAGGACGGCCAGATCGTCGCCAGCGGCGATCTCGAGACAGCGGCCGGGCGCGCCGCCATCGAGGCCTATTTCAGCGAGAACTTTCAGCCGGAGCTGAAAGGCCCGCCCAAGGTCCTGTCCGGCCGCGACCACAGCTTCTCCGACGTCGCCCGCAAGGTCGTCTCCATCATCAATCTCGACAGCGTCCGCGCGCTCGAGACCATGCTCGGCGGCGCCGCCGTCCACCCGCTGCGCTTCCGCGCCAATCTCTACGTGAAGGGCTGGCCGGCCTGGTCCGAGCTCGACCTCGTCGGCCAGACGCTCGCGATCGGACAGGCCCGGCTGGAAGTGGTCAAGCGCATCAAGCGCTGCCCGGCCACCAATGTCGACCCCGAGACCGCCAGGCGCGATCTCGAAATCCCGGCCACGCTCTCGAGCCATCTCGGCCACATGGACTGCGGCATCTATGCCGAGGTGATCGCCGACGGCGATATCGGCGTGGGCGACGCGGTTGCGCTGGAAGAGCCGAGATTGGTGTGACGCGACGCCGACGCCACGTACTCCGTCATTGCGAGCGCAGCGAAGCAATCCAGGAATGCGCCCACGGAAACGGTCTGGATTGCTTCGTCGCTTCGCTCCTCGCAATGACGGGGCAGAAACCTCAATTCGGCATCACATACGCATAGATCCGGCCGCGCGAGATCGGCGCTTCGCGGACGCGGTTGCCGTTGTTGCCGGAGATCATGATCGGATTACCCTGCGCGTCGATGCCGGTGATGATGCCGACATGGCCACCCCGACCACCGCGCGACATCACTGCGATGGCGCCGACCTGCGGACCGGAGACGCGCGTGCCGTAATGCGCGAACGAATTCGCCATATCGGAGCCGGTGCCACGGTGACCGGTCTTCTCAAGCACCATGTTCATGAACCGCGCGCACCACAGGCTGCCGCGGCCGGTCGGATTGCCGCCGACATAGCGGCGCGCCTCGGACACGAGGCCCGATCCGCCACCGAAGCCGCCGCTGCTCGTGGCGCCATTGGCCACGCTGCCGACATTCGCCTCAGTGGCCATCCCACCGCCACGCCTCGTGGCGATTCGACGGCTGGCGCGCGTGGTCATCCCACCGCTATCGCCGGTAACGATTCCAGCGTTGCCGCTCATAGCCATTCCACCGCTGCCGCTCATGGCCATTCCACCGCTGCCGCTCATGGCTACGCCGCCGCTATTGGCGTTCGGGTCATAGCTGGCGAAGGTGTTGCCGAAGCCGCTCGCCTGCAATTGCGCCGCGCCGCGCTCGAAGCGCGAACCGCGTGCATGCCGGTAATGATGATATCTGCTGGCGTGATGCGCGTAAGCGTGCCGCTCTGCGCTATGACGATGAGATCGTGCTGACGCCGGAGAAGTGAAGGCGGCGACCGCCGCGAAGAAAACAGCCAGCGCGACGACACAGCGCGACCGGCGAGACGCAAACAACTCGAACATTCTTCATCCTTCGTTGACACCCCCACTTCCCCGTCGGCCGGTGCGGTGGCCGACATCCGCGGGCTGTATCAGTATCCTGATGTGGCGAGAACAAGACGCGGTCGCGGAGATTTTGGACGATGATCAAGATGATTAATAAGTGTTAGGATCGTATGCGCTGACCGCAGGACGGCATTCCAAAGCCGCAGCCACCTCTGGGAGAAAACCGGATGCCTCACGCCCTCACGAAAGACAATTGCAGTCTCTATTTCGAAGAAGCAGGCGCGGGCACGCCGATTATTTTTCTGCACGAATTCGCGGCCGACTACACCAATTGGGAGCCGCAGATGCGCTACTTCTCGCGCGGCCATCGCTGCATCACCTATTCGGCGCGCGGCTACACGCCATCGGACGTGCCTGATGGCGAGGTCTACGGCTACACGCATTTCTACACCGATGCGCTCGCGGTGCTCGATCATCTGAAGATCGATCGCGCGCACTTCGTCGGTCTCTCGATGGGCGCCTATTCGTCGCTCCAGATCGGGCTCAACGCGCCCCAACGTGCGCTGTCGATGACGCTCGCCGGCGTCGGCTCAGGCTCGGAGATCGAGAACCTCGACGCCTGGCGCCAGCAGTGCCGCGCCAACGCGGAGCAATTCGAGATGCTCGGCTCAACCGAAGTCGCAAAAGTCACGCGCGAGGCGCCGAGCCGGATTCCCTTCCTGGTGAAGGATCCGCGCGGCCACGCCGATTTCTATGCCGCCCTGGCGCGGCACGACGCCAAGGGATCGGCGCGGACGATGCGCGGTTTCCAGGCCGGCCGGCCCTCGATCTTTACGATGACGGACGCGATCAGAGCGGCCACGACGCCGGCACTCATCATTTGCGGCGACGAGGACGATCCGTGCGTGGGCGCAAGCCTGTTCCTGAAGAAGCACCTGCCTGCGGCAGGGCTCGCCATGTTTCCGAAGTCCGGCCACGTGCTCAATCTCGAAGAGCCCGCGCTGTTCAACGAAACGGTGGAACGGTTCGTCACGCTGGTGGAAGCGGGAAGATGGCCAGCGCGCGATCCGAGGTCACTGGCGGCGCATTAGCGCGACGGCGTCGCCACACGCTCCGTCGCGTAGCCCGGATGGAGCGAAAGCGTAATCCGGGGCCTTCGCGTCCGCGGATAGAATCCCGGATTGCGCTGCGCTCCATCCGGGCTACGGGCCGGCCTACTTCCTGCCGCCACGCGTCAGCAAGAACACGCCCTGCTCGCCGAACAGATTCCACACCCACCAGGGCATCCGCAGCCGCAGCGGACGACCGTAGAGGTCGAGCGCCTCGGCCCGTTCCATCTTGACGTCGATCGCATCGCAGAGCTCGACGAAATCCTTAATGGTGCAGAAATGGATGTTGGCGGTGTCATACCAGCTTGCCGGCAGGTTCTCCGTGCGCGGCATGTGGCCGCCGATCAGGAGTTGGAGCCGCATCTTCCAGAAGCCGAAATTCGGGAACGACACGATGGCGCGGCGGCCGATGCGCAGCAAATTCTCCAGCACCACTTTCGGCTGCCGCGTTGCCTGCAACGTCTGCGACAGGATCACGTAGTCAAAGGCGTCATCCGGATAATTCACGAGGTCGGTGTCGGCATCGCCCTGCACCACCGCAAGACCCTTGGCGACGCAGCGGTTGACGCCCTCGCGCGACAGCTCGATGCCGCGGCCGTCGATGCCGCGGGTTTCCAGCAGCTGGAGCAGGTCGCCCTCGCCGCACCCGACGTCGAGCACTTTCGAGCCCGGCTTGACCATCTCGGCCACCAGCACATGGTCGGCGCGAAAATCGCCGGGCTGCCCGGTCGCAAGGCCGCCGAGCGGCAGCGCTTCCTGTACAGACATGACTAGCCGTCCTTTAAGCTTTCTTGGCGGTGAGCCCGCGCGCCTTGTCTGCCGACTGCAGGAAGGCACGGGCGATGTCGAAGAACTCGGGCACGTCGAGCAGGAACGCGTCGTGACCGCGATCGGTCTCGATCTCGGCGAACGACACCCGCGCGCTCGACGCATTCAGCGCGTGCACCAGCGCGCGCGATTCCGAGGTCGGGAACAGCCAGTCGCTGGTGAAAGAAACCACGCAGAAGCGGGTCTGGATTCCCGCGAACGCCTTCGCCAGCACGCCGCCATGGTCGCCGGCGATGTCGAAATAATCCATCGCGCGGGTCAGATAGAGATAGGAGTTGGCGTCGAAGCGTTCGACAAAGGACGAGCCCTGGTAGCGCAGGTAGGACTCGACCTGGAAGTCGGCGTCGAACGAGAAGGTCGGCAGCTCGCGGTCCTGCATCCGCCGTCCGAATTTGCGATGCAGCGCGGCATCGGAGAGATAGGTGATGTGCCCGGCCATGCGGGCGACGGCGAGGCCGCGATGCGGATGGGTGCCGTGATCAACGTAGCGTCCGCCATGCCATTCCGGATCGGCCATCACCGCCTGCCGGCCGAGTTCGTGGAAGGCGATATTCTGCGCCGAATGGCGCGTGCTGCATGCGGTCGGGAGCGCGGAGAAGACGCGATGCGGATAGGCCGCGGTCCATTGCAGCACCTGCATGCCGCCCATCGAGCCTCCGACGACGCAGAGCAGCGTATCGATGCCGAGGCGGTCGAGCAGCATGGCCTGGGCTCGCACCATGTCGGGGATGGTGATGATCGGAAAATCCAGGCCCCACACTTTGCCGGTCGCCGGATTGGTCGACGCGGGGCCGGTCGAGCCCATGCAGCCGCCGATGACGTTCGAGCAGATGATGAAATACTTATTGGTGTCGAGCGGGCGGCCGGGCCCCACCATGATTTCCCACCAGCCCGGCTTACCGGTCAGCGGGTGCACACTGGCGACGTGCTGGTCGAGCGTCAGCGCATGGCAGATCAGGATTGCGTTGGACCGCTCGGCATTGAGCTCGCCATAGGTCTGGTATGCGATCTGGAACGGGGTGAGATCGACGCCGCAATCAAGCGGCAGCGGCTGGTCGGCACCGAAGCGTGCGACCTGGGAGCTCGGATGATCGACCTCGTGCGAGCGCTCGTCGGCGCTGATCGCGGGACTGGGAATTGACTTGATGCCCATCTCTGACCACTGACTCGTTTGCGATCGGGGGTCCGACCGCGACTGACATCAGGCCATGAAAAACCCGGCCTGAACGATAGGTTCGGCCGGGATCGAAAGGGTCCCCGGCCTGTTTAGCGAGTTTTTTAACGTGGCTGCAAGCCGGCCGGCTCAAATGACCACGGAACGGCTAAAAACTACCGTCTTGGACGGTTTTCGTCAAGTCACGGCCCGGATCAGCCAAATTCGCCTGTCGCGCCACGGGCGGAAAGGGCCCGATTTCCCTTTGCATTTCTCTTTGCTTTCGCAGCCCCGACTGCCTAATCAGGATATCCATCACAGCGGTGACAGCTCGACTGATCCGCATTGAACGCCTCGCAACAGCACCTCACAGACATGTCCCAACGTCCGCCCGCGCCACCATCACTCCAGGAATTGCGCAAGGAGATCGACGCGATCGACGAGGGCATGCATCGTCTGCTGATGCAGCGCGGCGACATCATCGACCGCCTGATCCAGGTGAAGCAGACCCAGGAGGTCGGCTCGGCGTTCCGCCCGGCACGTGAGGCCTCCATGATGCGCGACCTCGTCCAGCGCCATCGCGGGATCCTGCCGCTCGACACGGTCGAGAGCATCTGGCGCGTCATCATCGCGACGTTCACCTATGTCCAGGCGCCGTTCTCGGTCCACGCCGACATCTCGGCGAGCGAGCCGGCCATGCGCGATTCCGCGCGATTCCATTTCGGCTTCACGGTGCCTTACATCGCGCATTTCAGCGCGCAGGCGGCGGTCGAGGCGGTCGCGAAGTCCAAAGGTGATCTGGCGCTGGTCTCGGCGACCTCGAGCCGCACGCCGTGGTGGCTGTCGCTGGAAGAAGCCGGCGCGCCAAAGATCATCGCGCGGCTGCCCTTCGTCGAGCGCGCCGACCACCCGGCGGCGTTGCCCGTGTTCGCGGTCTCGCGCGTCGCCGACAGCGCGCTGGTGACGGAGGTCGAGACCTTCAGCGTGCGCGTTTCGGGGTGGAACGCCGAGGTCGCACGCGCCCTGTCACCGCTCGCCGAGATCGTGGCGGTACCCGACACCGCCTTCGACGGCGCCGCGCTGCTGGTCTCTGTCACCGCGACGAGCAGCCTCGACAAGATCAAGGCTGCCCTGATCGAAGCGGGGGCCTCGGTGCGCTCCACGGCCCTCGTCGGCAGCCACGCAACGCGCTATACGGTGCCCCCGACCGGGTCGAAATCGTAAGTCGCGAACCGCTTAAGCCAGTCCGGAGTTGAAGATGTCCCGCCCCGTGCCGAATCCCGGCATTCTCGATATTGCGCCCTATACGCCCGGCAAGAGTCCGGTGGCAGAGCCCGGCCGCAAGGTGTTCAAGCTCTCGGCCAACGAGACGCCGTTCGGGCCTTCGCCGAAGGCAATCGAGGCGTTCAAGCAGGTGGCGGATCATCTGGAAGACTATCCGGAAGGAACCTCGCGCGTGCTGCGCGAAGCGATCGGGCGGACCTTCGGGCTCGATCCCAACCGCATCATCTGCGGCGCCGGCTCGGACGAGATCCTCAACCTGCTCGCCCACACCTATCTCAGCCATGGTGACGAGGCGATCTCGACCACGCACGGCTTCCTGGTCTACCCGATCGCAACCATGGCGGTCGGCGCGAAGAATGTCATCGCGGCCGAGAAGAACCTCACCTGCGATGTCGACGCCATCCTCAAGGCGGTGACGCCGAAGACAAAGCTAGTCTGGCTCGCCAACCCCAACAACCCAACCGGGACCTACGTGCCGTTCGACGAGGTCAAGCGCCTGCGCGCCGGCCTGCCCTCGCACGTGCTGCTAGTGCTGGACGCAGCCTATTGCGACTATGTCTCGCGCAACGATTACGAGATGGGGATCGAGCTGGTGGCGACCACCGAGAACACGGTCGTGACCCACACCTTCTCCAAGATCCATGGTCTTGCGGCACTGCGCATCGGCTGGATGTTCGGCCCCGAGCACATCATCGATGCGGTCAACCGCATTCGCGGTCCCTTCAACGTATCGACGCCGGCGATGTACGCTGCCGTTGCCGCGATCGAGGACACCGCGCACCAGGCCATGTCGAAGCAGTTCACCGAGACCTGGCGCAACTGGCTGACCGAGGAGATCGGCAAGCTCGGGCTGAAGGTGACGCCGAGCGTCGCCAATTTCGTGCTGATCCACTTCCCGACCGAGGGCAAGACTTCGGACGCAGCCGACGCCTTCCTCACCAAGCGCGGGCTGGTGCTGCGCGGCTTGAAGAACTACGGCCTGCCGCATTCGCTGCGCATGACCATCGGCACCGAGGAGGCCAACCGCCTTGTCGTCGAGGGCCTGCGCGACTTCATGGCCGGACGATGAGCGCGACCCCGCACTTCCAGCGCGTCGCGCTGATCGGCTTCGGCCTGATCGGCGGCTCGATCGCGCGCGCCGCGAAGCTCCAGGGCCTGGCTGGCGAGATCGTCACCACCGCGCGCTCGGAGAAGACGCGCGCACGCGTGATGGAGCTCGGCATCGTCGATCAGGTCGTGGCGACCAATGCAGAAGCCGTGAAGGACGCCGATCTCGTCATCCTCTGCATTCCCGTCGGCGCCTGCGGGCCGGTGGCGCAGGAGATCGCCGCGCATCTCAAGCCTGGCGCGATCATCTCCGACGTCGGCTCTGTCAAGGGCGCCATCGTCAGGGATATGGCGCCGCATCTGCCGAAAGGCATCCATTTCGTGCCGGCGCATCCCGTCGCAGGCACCGAGCACTCGGGCCCCGATTCGGGCTTCGCCGAGCTCTTCATCAACCGCTGGTGCATCCTCACCCCGCCGGAGGGCGTCGATGCGGCTGCCACCGATCGCCTGCGCGCGTTCTGGGCCGCGATGGGCGCCAAGGTCGAAATCATGACGCCGGATCATCATGATCTCGTGCTCGCGATCACCAGCCATCTGCCGCATCTGATCGCCTACACCATCGTCGGCACCGCCGACGAGCTGGCGCAGGTGACGGAGTCCGAGGTCATCAAGTTCTCCGCCGGCGGCTTTCGCGACTTCACGCGCATCGCGGCATCCGATCCGACGATGTGGCGCGACGTCTTCCTCGCCAACAAGGAAGCCGTGCTGGAGATGCTCGGCACTTTCACCGAGGATCTGGCAAAGCTCACCCGCGCGATCCGCCGCGGCGACGGCGAGGCGCTGTTCGACCACTTCACCCGCACCCGTGCCATCCGCCGCGGCATCGTCGAAATCGGCCAGGACTCGGCTGCGCCCGACTTCGGCCGGCCACACGCGGCGCTGAAAAAGCCGTAGCGCTGAAGTAGCCCGGATGGAGCGCAAGCGTAATCCGGGACCTCCGTCGCTTGAGGCAAGATTCCCGGATTGCGCTTCGCTCCATCCAGGCTACGAGCCTGCGTCGCTCCGTGACTAGAACGGATAGTAGCGGATCTGCGTCATGACGACGTTGTCGTCCGTCCTCGGAGCGCCGCCGACGCCGGCGAACGCGACCCGCTGGGTGTAGGAATACTGCAGGCCGGCTTTGAGCGTACCGAAATTGCCCTGGTAGACGGTGTCGTAGATCCCGGCCGTGATCTGCCGGACCTCCCTGGTGTTGCCGTTGCAGGTCGCGGCGGGCGAGTTCTCGGTCAAGCAGCCGGTGTTGTTGTAGAGCGGATTGCCGTAGCCGAAGGGCACCGTTCCAACATTGGCGAAATTCGCCTTGGCTTTTTCCAAGCCCGCATAGGAATAGACATCGAGGCTCGGCGTCGCGTGCCAGATCAGGCCGACGGCGGCCGCCGTGATCGTCAGCGGGAGGATGGTGCCGTCCTGCGCCACTGCCGCATCGGGGAACGGCGTTGCCGTGAAGCGGCCGAGCACGCCGTGCGAGCCATAGAGCTGGAGATCGAGGGTTTTCGGAATCAGCTCGGCGAAGATGTGACCGCCGAAGCTTGCGGTGTCATAGGTGTGATTGGCGTTGTTGAAGCGGTCGAACAGCTGGCGGTAGAGCGCCCACGCCTCGACATGCAACTTATTGGGCCCAAGCCTTGGGTCCCAGGCTGCCTTGACGGTGACGTCGGGCACCTGATTCAGACTGACATTGTTGAGGTTGTTGAAGAAGCTGCCGCCGGGACCGGTCAGGTTGACCTGAAGGTTCGGGTTCAGCACGCCCTGTGGTCCGATGGCGGGTGTGCCGACGGCCGGGACGTTGCCGCCGAAGAACGCTGTCTGGGCATTCTCGACCGAGGCAGCCAGCTTGAACTCCGGTCCGATGTCCTGCCAGACGCGCAGCCCGGGCTGCCGTGCCGCAAGAAATCCCGGAACGGATTCGAAGTCGATCACGCCGGGCGCGTCGACGCCACGAGGATCGATGCCGGACTTGGTCGGCGCGTTGAGCGACCAGGATTGCCCGGCAAGGAAGTGAAGACCGAGATCGCTGCGGTCCAGTTCCAGGCTAAGCTGCCGCATGCGCGGATTGAACGAGTTGGTCGCAACCGAGCTCGCCGTCTGAGCCGCACCTTCGAAATCGATCTCGCCATAACCCGCGAGGTGCGTGTCGGCATCGGCATTGCCTTCCGCCAAGACCGAGAACCTGCTCTGGCGCGCGGAGAAGCGCGTTTCCGGGATGTTGAAGTTGCGGCTCTGCTGATAGGGGATGAAGTTGTAGACCGAGCCGGTATCGGAGGCGAGATTCCGTGAGCGGTAGATGCCGGTGAGATCGACCCAGCCACCGAAGGTCAACGTCACGCCCTTGTAGCAGACCTTTCCGGCCGCACATGGGTCGGCGGCGAGCGCCTTGTAACTTGCTGGCAACTGAACGGCCTTCGCCTGCGCTTCAACCTGTCGCGTCTTGCGCGCCTCGGAGTCCACGCGCTGCTGGAGCTCCTTCAGCTTCGCCTTCAGCGACTGGATTTCGGTTGTGACATTGTCGTCGGCACGCGCCTGCCCTGAACAGACAGCGAGAATGCCCAGCATCAGCCCGCAATTGATGATCCGCACTTGAAGCTTCCTCCATTTGGGAAGCGGATTGGATTCCGCGCGCCGTCTCCGGCGCATGCATGCTTCCCTGGTGTGGAGTGATTTGAATGCGGCTGCGGTTATTCGCGGCGCCGGGCATCTTCTGCATCACTTTTTCCTGACGATCCTGTTCGGAATATTTTCGTTGGCTGCCGATCCGCACGCGCGATTGTCGTGATTGTCCAAGGCAACTTTCAAGGCAACGCGCATTGGGCCCGGCCGGGACATGACCGGGCCCAGTTCACGACGGGCAAGTGGTGGATGGCGGCTATTTGCCCTTGGTCGCGCGCATCACCGTTGGGCGCGGTGATTTCGGCGAGGGGACGAATGCCATCGTCTCCCGCGTCGTGGGATTCGAGATGTTGCGATCACCGTTCGGATACTGCGCCGCGAATGCGGCCGGCTCCTGCGACTGCCATTGCCACTGCGCGAACGCGGGCGTCGCGAGCGTGGTCGAGATGGCGATAGCGGCAATGAACAGCCTGGACTTGGTCATGATATCTCTCCTGCCTGGGCGACCGCATCATCGTGCGGCGGACATGGAGAGAGAGCGGAGTTTGCGGCTCCGCATTCCCGGCGGGTCATCACGATCCGGCGAAGCGGCCGTGAGTTCAGCTCGTAATCCGCATGGAGGGAGTTACGACAGCTGAGGGCGCTGAATGGAGAGAGGCGACTCTGAATTCATCCTACTGCTTCGCGCTGCGACCAAACTTTGCCGGCTTGAACAGATCGAGGTCGATGGCCTGTCCCATCGCCAGATATCCAGTGCGGTTGGGATGAAGCTTGTCGCCGGCGCCGCCAGTCGTGCTTTCGGGAACGAACTCCGGCTTGAGGCCACCCGAGGCCGGATCGAGCGTCGCGCGATCAAAATCTATCACACCGTCGAATGTCCCCGAACTACGGATGAATGCGTTGAGCGCCTTGCGCTTGTCATCCTGCTCGGGAAAACCATGCGCCGCGCTGGTGCTGCCCAATGCCGAAACGACGGTGGCGCCGATGATCCGGGCTTGCGGCCATTTTGCACGTAGCCTCGCGACGCCGTCCTTCATCGCGGTGATGACCTGATCGGCGGTAAAATTGCCGTTCTTGCTGAAATCGTTGATGCCTTCCAGCCAGATCAGGCTCGATATGCCGGACAGCGACAGCACGTCGCGATCGAGCCGCTGGCCCGAAGCGGGGCCGCCCGCGTACGGTTTGTCGGGACCATATTCGGCGGGGCCCGCGATTTGGTTGCCACCGATGCCGCCATTCACGACGGCGACCTTGTTGCCGTAGACCGCCTTCAGGCGACGCGACAGCACGTTGGGCCAGCGATCGTCGCCATTCATGGTTGAAGCGGTCCCGTCGGTAATCGAATCCCCAAACGCCATGATGGCGAAGGCATCGGCAGGCGCAGTCATCTCGATCGCATCGAGAAAGAACCACGACGCAGTCGCATAGGGGAAGGAAGCCTCGTCTTCGAGGGCGCCCTTCGCGCCGGCGCCGGGCGCACTGACATAGGAAGTGGTCAGCGCTTTGGCGTGCCAGGTCATCGGACCGCTCTGGCCGGCGACATGAAAACTGACCGCAAGCCGGCGGCCGGCGAGGTCATCAGGCCGCTTTGCAAACGGCAGCGCGATCGCATCGCTCCAGACCGAATTCCCCGGCGACACCGTAACGGAAGCCGTGCCGGCGAACGTAATGGGAGTGTTGGAGCCGCGGATCAACGCGGCACTGCCCGATTGCAGGCCGACGTAAACGCCGTCAAACGTGACGGGTTTGGTGCCGAAGGCGTTGCTGAGCCGGATGCGGGCCTGACGGCCCCAGATATCCGGCCGAACCATCAGGCGAAAAGTCTGGTCCCGCGCACCGGCCGCAGGCTCGGGAAACGCGAATTTCTGTTCGGGCTGGGCAGACGGATTGCCGACGGGGTATGGGCCCTGAACCGCGCCCGTCCAGGACACCACCCAATGTTCGCCATCCTTGGCGGTTGCGGTCTGAAGCGAGGCGACAAGCAGCGATGCTGCGACGAGACAATTCAATGCGTGCATTGTTTCCCCCGAACCCCAGATAATTTGGGCGCGACTTTAAAGCCGTCAGTTGGCCTTCAATAGGGCGGCAGAGCGCTACCTGTCCAGCCGCAACTAATACACTCCTCGCCCGACGCCGGAGAGGACCCCACAGGTTGCGTCACCGGCGCCAACAAGAAGCGCTTCGGACGCCATCTGTTCACAGCTTCGAACGCATCAGGCGGACCAAGCTGTCCGCCCGGCAGATTATGAATTCACGGCTTAATACAACGGCGGGATCTGGCCGACCTTGACCGGGCCGAGCAGCACGGCGCCATCGGCGAACTTCAGCGGGAAGCTGCGGGCCTTCTTGCCTTCCAGCGTGCTCTCGGTGCCGATCGAATTGATGCCGGCGGCAACGCCGGCATTGGCGTTCTGCTTGATGACCTTGCCGAGGCCGGGAACGGCGCGGTCGAGCGCACCGAACAGATTGTTGAGGTCCTGCGACTTCACGCCGGGCGCGACGCGATCGAGGGTCGCCTGCGGGACCCCCTCCTCCAGCATCTTCTCGATGCCGAGCGCGGGGATCACGCGCTCGAGGCCCGTCACCGTCATCTGCAATTCGCCGTCGAGACGGCCGTTAGCCGAGAGCCCGAGCGTGCCAGCCGCAACCGCGATCATCTCGCCCTGCTGGATCCGGGACTGCACGATCTCGATATGGCCGCCGGCGGCCTGGATCTCGCGGAAGCGCTGCGGCCACGGCTTTGGCGTGAGGTCGGACAGTCCGGTGATCTTCGCCCGCGTGTCGGCCTCGAACGGCTCGGCGAGCAGCGGATGAACACCCTGAATGCTGCCCTGCGCGATCTGGAGCACGGTCTCGATCACTGGATGATCGGACGGCGATCCATCCGCGAGGCGTCCATGCAGCTCGACCTGTTTCGCGCGCGCGAGCGGCACCTGCACACTGCCGTCGACACGATTGACGGTCGGCTCCTCGAACACGATCGAGGCGCGCTCCGGCACGGCGGGCAGGCCGACCACGCTGCTGCGACCCTTGCTCCAGTTCACCACGAAGGTGCTTTGCGTCACGCCGTCAGTGAGCGTCGCGGGTGCGGTGAATTCGGCGATGACGCGCTTGGGGTCGTAGACCTGGGCGACGACCAGGATGTTGTCGAGCTTCGCCGTGAACGGCGTCTTGCTGGCATTCTGCGACACCAGGGCGACGCTGGCGCCCGAACACTGGACCTCGAAGCGGAAGGGGAAGCCCGCGATCGAGCGCTTGGCGCAATCATAGACGCGGCCGGATTTGGCCTCCTGCGCGCGCCAGGCATCGGCGGCGATTTCGGCCTGCGACGCCGCATAGAACCAGAAGCCGCTCCACGCCACCGCGAGGATCAGGAGGATGACAGGGGCGATGAAAAGGCCCCAGCGGGAGCGCCGGCGTGCGGCAACGGTCATATCGGACATGCGGCGACCCTTTGACCCCTGATTTTGTCAAATGTAAGCGAGCTTGGCGTGCTCCGAAAGGCGGAGAATTCGCTTCGCTTGGGAGCGCGGTTCTGGTAGCCGTGCCCGAAATGTCGGAAATCACCCTCCCCTCCGTCACCACTGCCAAAGGCGACCTCTGGGTGTTCGGCTACGGCTCGCTGATGTGGCGGCCGGGCTTCGAATTCGAGGAGCGCGTCCCGGCACGGCTGGTCGGCGAGCACCGCGCGCTCTGTGTCTATTCCTTCGTGCACCGGGGCACGCCGGAGAAGCCGGGTCTGGTGCTCGGCCTCGACCGCGGCGGCGCCTGCCGCGGCATCGCCTTCCGCGTCGCCGAAAAGAAACGCGCCGACGTCGTCGCCTATTTGCGCGCGCGCGAGCAGGTGACGTCGGTCTATCGCGAGGTCATGCGCTCGGTGTGGCTGGAGAACGACGCGCGGCAGCGCGTCTCCGCGCTCGCCTATGTCGTCGACCGCGGCCATGTGCAATATGCCGGCCGGCTGTCGCTCACCGACCAGCATCGCCACGTGCTCCAGGGCCACGGCCAGTCCGGCGCCAATCGCGACTACGTGACCGCGACGGTGAAGGCGATCGAGGCCGAAGGTTTTCGCGACGCGCCGCTGCATCAGCTTGCCATGATGCTGCATGGTGATGCGCATTCTCCGCACGCGCCGGCTCCGACGGACGATCGGGAAAACCGCTAGCTCTCCAACGGCGCATAGCTCGGCGCCGAGCCGATCAGCTGTTCCTGCTCCTTGCGGCCCGCTTCGACGAGGCGGCCGGTCGCGTCTTCGATCGCCGTTTGCACACGGGAAAGATACTCGTCCTTGGGCAAGCCCGGCGGCAGCGGATCGAGGAATTCCACCACCAGCGTGCCGGGATAGCGCATGAAGGTTCGGCGCGGCCAGAACAGGCCCGAATTGAGCGCGATCGGCAGGCACTGCGCGCCGCAGGACGAATAGATCTGCGCGAAGCCGCTTTTGTAGTCCGGTGGCGCGCCCGGAGCGCGGCGCGTGCCTTCGGGAAAGATCACGAGCTGCCCGCCGCTGCGCACCGCCTCCCGCGCCCGCCGTGTCATGTCCAGCAGCGCCTTGACGCCGGCATTGCGGTCGATCGCGATCATTCCGGTCTTGACCAGGAACTGACCGAACACCGGGATCTGCATGAGCTGACGCTTGAGGATGAAAATCGGACGGTCGAAGAAGCCCGGCAAGACGAACGTCTCCCAGAACGACTGGTGCTTCGCCACGACGACCAATGGTCCCGTCGGAATCTTGTCGAGGCCGCGGAATTCCACCTTGATGTTGCAGACCGCCCGCATCAGGAACAGCGTCGCCTTCGCCCACCATTGCGCGACCGTGAGCATGGCGCGCGGCGGCAATGCGAAGGTCGGCAGCGCCACGATCGCGAGGCACACCAGCACGGTGTAGAACAGCACGTTGAAGACGAGCGATCGCAGGAAAATCAAGAACATCGAGGATCCGATCAATTGCCGATCCATTGCCGATCAATTGGCCTGTGCGGTGGCGGGCCGCTTCGGCTGCAGCCCGGAAGGCTGCTCCGACATCTCGGGCGAAAGGTCAATCCCGAAATCCTCCAGCCGCACCCTGAGCTCGGCCGCGATGTACTTGACATATTCCGACAGCAGCAGCCGCAAGGTGGACGCCGAGGTCCACCACGGCTCCTCGCGCCATTTGTCGCCGACCACCACGAACGGGATCAGTGTCGTCTCCGGCATCGCATGCGAGAATTCCACCAGCGCGCGCGGCATGTGATAGTTCGAGGTGACCACGATCAGCGATTTGAAGCCGCGTCCCGCGGCCCAGCGCCGCGCTTCCGCGGCATTGCCGCGGGTCGAGACCGCGGTGCGGTCGAGATCGACGCAGCAACGCATGAAGGACTGGTTCTCCGGCAGCGTCCGGGAGATGTCGCTCGCCGTCGAGGTCGGGTGCACGCCGGAGATCAGGAGCCTCCTGCCGTAGCCGGCAGCGAGCAGCTCCATCGCATCCGACACCCGCGAGGAGCCGCCGGTCAGAACCACGATGCCGTCCGCTTTGCGGTCCGGCGCGATCTCGGCGCCGCGCAATTGCGACAGAAACGCAATGAAGCCCGCCGCCGCGCCGACGAAGGCGAGCGCAATCGTCGACATCACGGCCGCGCGCAACCAGCCGCGCGGCAGTTTCGGCGATCGATCGTCGGTCGGCGCGGTCATGCGATGTCGGTGATCCCTTCCCAGAGATGATTTTAGGACGTTTTGAGGCGAAGTGGAGTCCGGTTTGTCGGCCTCAATCGATGTGGCGAAGCACTGGGGCCGCGAAGTAGATTTCCCCTCTCCCCTTGTGGGAGAGGGTGGCTCGCCGCGATAGCGGCGAGACGGGTGAGGGGTATGTCTCCGCGAACTCGCCTCGACGTTCGTGCACGTGGATAGAACCCCTCATCCGGCGCTTCGCGCCACCTTCTCCCACAAGGGGAGAAGGAAGAAAACCATTTCAATCGACATCATTCAGCGTCGCGAACAGCGTCTGGCGCGAGGCGACCGCGGTGATGGCGCCGATCAGCACGGCCTGCACCGCGAGCACGATGTAGCCGGACGGCCGCAGCGAGAAGGTGCCGAGCAGCGCGGCGAACTGGTCGCCGACCGGGGTGCCGGAAAACCAGCCTGCAATCGACTCCGAGAAGCCGAACACCAGCATGGCGGCGCCGCCGCCGATCACGCCGCCCTCCAGCCCCAGCCTGAGGAAATGACGCAGGAAGCGGTTGGCGATATAGCGGTCGCCCGCGCCGACGAAATGCAGCACCTCGACGATCGGACGGTTCGCCGCCATGGCGCCCCGGGTCGCGAACGACACCGAGATGATGGTGGCGACGATGACGAGCGCGAGGATGCCGAGGCCGGCGAGCACGGTGGCGTTGGTCATCGAGCGCATGCGCTCGATCCAGGCGCGGTGATCGTCGACGCTGGCGCTTGGCGCCACCTGGGTCACGCGGGCGCGCAGAGCGCCGAGATCGAGCGCCGTGCCGGGCTGCACGCGCGCGATGATCATGCGCGGCACCGGCAGATCGTCCATCGACAGCCCGGTGCCGAGCCAGGGCTCGAGCAGCTTGCCGCTCTCGTCCTTCGTGAACGGCTTGACTTCGACGATGCCGGCTTGCGCGCGCATGGCCTCGGTCACCGCCGCGGTGTCGCGTTCGAGATCGCGGCCGGTCTGCGGGCGGACCTGGATGGTGATTTCGCTCGCAACATCCGACTGCCATTCGGCGGCGGAGGCGCTCACCAGCAGTACCGTGCCGGTCGTCATCGACGCCAGGAAGGTCATGATGGCGACGACGGCGACCAGCGCACGGCCGTGGATCGAGGCGCGCGGCACGATCGGCGACATGTTGCGCGCCCGGGCCGGAAGCGGCGGCCCTTCCTGTCCGAGATCGACCAGCACGCCGCGCTCGTCGGGCCTACTCATAGACGTGCAGCCGTCCCTGGTGCAGCACGAAGCGTCGCGCCTCGTACTGGTCCATCAGGGCGATATCGTGGGTGGCGATGATGACGGCGGTGCCAGACTTGTTGAGCTCGATGAACAGCCGCAGCAGGCGGCGGCCGAGCGTCGGATCGACGCTGCCGGTCGGCTCGTCGGCCAGCAGCAGCTGCGGCCGCGAGATCACGGCGCGCGCGATCGCCGCGCGCTGCTTCTCGCCGCCGGACAGGATCGGCGGCAGCGCGTCCATGCGCTCGCCGAGCCCGACCCATTTCAGGAGGTCGATGACCTCCTTGCGGTAGCTCGATTCGCTGCGACCCATGACGCGGAATGGCAGCGCGACGTTCTCATAGGTCGTCATGTGGTCGAGCAGGCGGAAATCCTGGAGCACGATGCCGATGCGCTTGCGCAAGTCTGCGATCTCGTCCTTGCCCAGTTGCGAGATATCGTGACCGAACAAATTGACGAGGCCGCGCGTCGGGCGATGCGACAGGAACAACAGGCGCAGCAATGAGGTCTTGCCGGCGCCGGACGGGCCGGTGAGAAACTGGAAGGAATGCGCCGGAATCTGGAAGTTGAGGTCGCGCAGGACCTCGGGCCCCAGGCCGTAACGCAATCCGACATTTTCGAACCGAACCAAGCTCAGCTCCGTTCGAGAGAGGCCGCGGGCCGCACGGCTGTGCTCCGCCCCACGCGATCAGCGGGTTTTGCGGCCGTTATGGTTTCCGGTTCGTTAACGGTCGTCCTGTAGCATAATTGGTAGCATCTTTCCCGCTCGGTTCTCCGCGACCGTGTCACCGTCACGACTTGGCCATGCATCAAGGCTCGTCCATGCATATCGTCTGCCCTCATTGTACGACATCCTACGCCATCAAGCCCGCGAGCCTGGGGACGAACGGACGGACCGTGCGCTGTTCCCGTTGCAAGGAAACCTGGGTCGCCCATGCCGAGGATGCCATCGAGGAGGCATCTGTCCCGGCCATGGCCGCGGCCAGCCGGGCCGACGACCAGTCCGATCTCGCCGAGCAGTGGAACTCCTATGCCCAGGACGACGGCGCCGCTGACGCGCCTGTCGTTGACAGCCCCTCGATCGCCAGCGACTGGCCGGACCAGGAAACCAGCGACACCGACGACGAATGGTCCGCGGCCGCCCGGTCCGTCGAGGAGGAAGTCGTCGGCGAACAGCACCAGTCCTGGTTCCGTGGCCTGTTCGGCCGCCGCCGCGGCGCCCGAGTGCGCCGTCCGGTGGCCACCGCGGCCCCACGAAAATCCCATTTCGGCCTGCCGACCGCCTGCGCCGCCATGGGCGCGCTGGTGCTGGCGCTGGTGATCTGGCGCGGCGACATGGTGCGGCTGCTGCCGCAGACGGCCGCCTTCTACCGGATGGTCGGCCTTGAAGTTAACCTGCGCGCACTGGCCTTCAAGGACGTCAAGCTCTCCAGCGAGACCGTGGACGGTAAGCAGGTGCTGGTGATCGAGGGCGTGATCGTAGGCCAAGGCAAGAAGCCGCTCGACATTCCCCGGTTGCGCTTCGCGGTGCGCGACGCGCAAGGCGCGGAAATCTACGCCTGGAACGCGGTTCTGGAACAGACCGTGCTACAGCCCGGCGAGCGCGCCTTCTTCCGCTCGCGCCTGGCCTCGCCGCCGCCGGAGGGCCGCAATATCGACGTTCGCTTCTTCAACCGGCGCGACATCGCCGGTGGCAGCGTATAATCGATTTCGCAGGTCTCGCAGGCAAAATTGGTGGCGAGATTGATCCCAAGGTTTGTCTCATGTCCAAGATTCTGATCGCCGACGACGAGGATTCGATGCGCCAGCTGGTGGCGCGCGCCATCGCCATGGACGGGCACGAAATCGTCACCGCGCAAGACGGCGCCGAGGCGCTGGAAATCCTCACGCGCGCGGACGGCGGGTTCGACCTGCTGCTCACCGATATCCAGATGCCGGTGATGGACGGCATCGCGCTGGCGCTTTCCGTCGCACGCGATTTCCCCGATTTGACCATTCTGCTGATGACCGGCTTTGCCGACCAGCGCGAGCGCGCCTCGAACCTCAATGCGCTGGTGCATGATGTCGTGACCAAGCCGTTCTCGGTCGCCGACATCCGCACGGCGGTGGCGGATGCGCTGGCGGCGAAGAAGGGGTAGCAGGCGGGTTCGTAGCTTGTAGCCCGCATGAGCGCAGCGACATGCGGGACCGGCGGCCCCGGATATCGCTTCGCTCATCCGGGCTACGAGAGCTGCGACAGCCTCAAAAATCCTTCAGCAGCCGCTCAATGTAGTCGAGTTCGATCTGCGGGCGCGAGCTATCCCCCAAGCGGCGGCGGAGCTCCTCGAGGATGCGGCGGACGCGCTGGGCGTCGATCTCGCCGGGGATCTTGACCGTGTAGTCGTCGCTCAGATCGCGGCCGTGAAGCGGGCGACCGAGCGGATCGGTCTGATTGCCGCCGCTCTGCTGACGGCCGGGCCGGTTGCCGGGACCATCGCCCTGCCCGTCGCCATCGCCCTGCTGCATCGCCTCGGCCATCTTCTGCGCGCCCTTGCGCAAGGCCTCGAGCGCTTTCCCCTGCGCGTCCACGGCACCGTCCGAATTGCCTTCTCCGAGCTGCGAGCCGGCATCGCCCATGGCCCCGTCGGCAGCGTCCAGACTGCCGTCGTCATCGCCCTGATCGCCGTCCTGATCGCCATCCTGGCCCGGCTGTCCCTGCTCGCCCTGCTGACCCTTTTGCCCTTTTTGGCCCTGGCTCTTCTGGCCTTTTTGCCCCTTCTGCGTGAGGCCGCGCTTGGCGAGCTCGTCCTGCAGCTTCTTCAGCCGGTCGCGCAGCGACTGCTGATCCTGCTGGAGGTCCGACATCGACTGGTCGCCCTGCTGCTTGCCGCGCGAGCGCTCACGCCGGGAATCCTGCCCCTGCTTGAAAGTCTTGTCGCGCAATTGCTGCTGCTTGCGGATCATGTCGCTTAGCTCGTTGAGCGCCTGCTCCATGTCGCTGTCGCCGGATTGCCCGGGCTGCGCCATCTGGAGGTTTTCCATGATCTGCGCGAGCTGCTCGAGCATGCGCTGGGCCGCTTCTTTATTGCCTTCGCGCGCCGCCTTCTCGATTTGCTTCAGCAATTCGTCCAAGTCGCGCTGCGTGATGACGGAACGATCGCGATTGGAGGATTGGCTCTTTTCCGTCGCGCGCTTGTAGTCCTCGAGCTTCTGAATCGCATCGGATTGATTGTTCAGGCTCTTGCCGGATTCCTTCTGCCTGAGGCTGTCGCCGGAATCCTGCATCGCCTTTTCAGCGCCATCGAGCAGGGCATCGACATCCTGATCCTGCTGGGCAGCCACGGGCGAGACGCCTCCCAACAGGAAAGCGAGGCAGGCGATCGAGATCGCCTTCAAGACTGGCACGCGTGCTAGCTTCCGCATTTACGGTCTCGCGTCGACTGGTTGGCACCGTCGTTGCCCGGCTTCGCCCGGTTGTTCGCCGACTTGCGATAGGCCTGAAGCTGCTCGCGCAACGCGTCCTGCTGCTTCGCCAGCTCTTCGAGCTGCTCGGGCGTGGCGTTCTGGGTCTTTTGTTTCAGCTCGACGGACTTGTCGAGGATGAGCTGAACCTCTGCCGGGAAAGGCTGCCGGGGCCCAAGCGGATTCTGCTCGGCGCGCCGGGCGAGATCGCGCACCTTGCCGGCCATCGCCTCGCGAAGCTTTTGCGTCAGCGCCTTGATCTCGTCCTCGCTGGCGCCGCGTTCCAGCGCCCGCTTGAGCGCATCCTGGGCCGAGCGCAGCGCGGCGTTGACGCTGCCGGCGACACCGTCGTCCTCGATGGTGACCGCGAACGCCCACATGCTTTTCACCACATCGCGCATCGCGTCGTCGGTGCGGGCGGCTTCCAGCTGCAGCGCCAGGCTGCGCAGGCCGAGATAGCAGCCCGCATCCGGCGTGAACAATTCGGGTGCGATCATCAGCGCGTCGAGCGCGGCGTAGACATCCGAATTCTTGTTGGCGTCGAGCGCGAGGATGCGGCGCTGCTCGACCAGCGCGCGCGCGAGCGAGTTGGTGAACAGCCGCTCGGGCAGGCGCATGTTGAAGGGCTCGCTCCTGGCCTCGTTGCCGGCCTCGTCCTTGGCGGTGAGGGTCAGCGTGACGTCGGCGCCGGCATAGGGATCCTCGCTGAGGTCCTTCACCGTCTGGCCGACGCCGTTGCGGGTGCGCGCATTCGGCAGCACGAGGGGGAATTGCGGCGGCTGGAATAGCGGCCGCGCGGCGGCCTTGGTATCGGCCTCCTTGCTGCCATCCTTGACGCCATCCTTGGCATCGACGGGACGCAGGCCGATTTGCGCATCGGCGCCGGTGACGCCGTAATCGTCCTCGACCTTGTAAGTGAGCTGGAGTCCGCCACGGGCCTGGCGCTCGGGATCCTTGGCCAGCGCGATCGTCGGCGCGCGGTCCGGCGTTGCCGCAAACGCCCATTGCGGCTGGCCGGAGGGTGCGCGGACATGCGCGGTGCCGTCGCCGCCGATGGCAAAATGCTTCTCGTTGGTACCCTTGGGCGCGGCTTCGGTGGGCGCGACTTCCTTGAGGCCGCCGGAGACGACAACATCAAGGCTGCCGCCGGAGGAGCGAACGATCAGGGTCGAGCCTGCGGGAACGGCGAGCGGGCCGCTGGCCGGCAGCGCGGCGGCCTCCTTGTTCGCGGCCGACAGGATGACCGGCGGCTTGCCGGTGTAGAGCGGTGGCGTGACCCAGGCATCGACGCGAACATTCGCCGGCGCCAGCACGCCGTTCCAGTGGAAGGCGGCCCCGAGCCGCATCGCACGCTCGTCGCCAGCGGCGAAGAAGGTCGCAACCAGCATCACCATGACCAGCGCGCGCAGCGCCCAGGGATCATGCAGAGCGAGCCGGGGCTTCGGCAGACCGGCGCGGATGCGCTTGATCGAAGCCAGCGTGCGCTCACGCTGTGCCCGCCACAATGCCTGCGCAACCGGGTCCTGCGAGCTCAGCGTGTCCGTCAGCGTGGTAGCCGGCCGATGACGGATGCCGGAGCCGCGATCGAGCCGGGCCAGCGCCTCCTCGCGGCTCGGCCAGCGAAAGCGACTCAACGGGAACAGGACGGCAATCGCGATGCCCGCGAAAACCACGAGCCCGATGGCGCGGGCAATGAAGGGCAGCGCCAGCCAGAGGCCGGCCCAGGACACCACAAGGAACAGACCGACGACGGTGAGAAGCCGCGCCAAATTCGGCCAGGCACGCTCCCACGCGATGGCATAAGTGGCCCGCTGCAGGGCTTGCGCCAGCTTCAGCCGCGACAGAGCGTCGCCATCGCGGATCGGGTCTGACGGGTCGGGGGTGACGCCGTTCAATCAACTCTCCAGGTTGCCCGGTAGAGAAGCGTACCACAACGGCAGCACTGAGGCATCCGTTCCTGTACGGGAGACACCCCTTTTCCCGCATAACACGAGGACGTGACTGGCCCGCCGCAACCCCGTAATTTCCGCGCCGCCAGCCAAGAAAACCGCAAGCGAAGCAAAGGAAACGCCATGGACAAGAAGATGCACGACAAGGGCCTGGAAGTTCGCAAAGCGGTGCTGGGCGAGGCCTATGTCAACAACGCCCTGAAGACCGTCGACGATTTCAACCGTCCGTTCCAGGAGATGCTCAACGAATATTGCTGGGGCACAGTGTGGGGCCGCGAGGAGCTGCCGCGCAAGACGCGCAGCATGCTCAACATCGCGATGATCGCGATTCTCAATCGGCAGCACGAATTCCGCGCGCATCTGAAGGGCGCACTCACCAACGGCGTCAGCCGCGACGAGATCCGCGAGATCCTGATGCAGGTCGCAATCTATGGCGGCATGCCGGCCGCGGTCGACAGTTTTCGGATCGCACGCGAGGTGTTCGCGGAGATCGACGCCAAGGCGTGAGCTAGACTAACGCTCTCTCCCACGTCGTCCCGGCGAAGGCCGGGACCCATAACCACAGGCAGCCCTTTGGCGATGACTATACTTTACCTGACCTTGATCGGTACGTGCGCTATCCGCCAAACAGAGATCACGCGGTATGGGTCCCGGCCTTCGCCGGGACGACGCCGAATGTAGGGGCGCACCGCTCGCCAACAACGAAGAACACAAGGAAACACCATGGACATCGGATTCATCGGCCTCGGAAACATGGGTTTCCCGATGGCGCGGCGGCTGATCGAGGCCGGCAACCGGCTCGTCGTGTTCGACACGCGCCAGGAGGTCGTCGACAGACTGGTGGCGCGCGGCGCCACTGCGGCGACGTCGCCGAAAGAGGTCGCCGACCAGGTCGAGACGGTCATGGCGAGCCTGCCTTCGCTGCAGGCTTCGCTCGCGGTTGCGACGGGGCCGAACGGCGTGATCGAGGGAAGCCGCGTCAAACGCTTCATCGATCTCTCCACGGTCGGCTCAGCGATGGCGGTGAGGATTCACGGCCTGCTCGCCAAGCATGACATCGTGCAGATCGACTGCCCCGTCTCCGGCGGCGTCGGCGGCGCGGAGAAGGGCACGCTGGCGGTGATGGTCTCGGGGCCGAAGACCGAGTTCGAGCTGCTCAAGCCCGCGCTCGACATCATCGGGAAAGTGTTCTTCATCGGCGAGAAGCCCGGCGCGGCGCAGACCATGAAGCTCGCCAACAACTTCTTGTCGGCAACCGCCATGGTGGCGACCTCGGAAGCGGTGGTGATGGGCGTCAAAGCCGGGCTCGATCCCGCCGTGATGATCGACGTCATCAATGCCGGCTCCGGCATGAACACCGCGAGCCGCGACAAGTTTCCGCGCTCGGTGCTGCCGCGCAGCTTCGACTTCGGCTTCACCACGGGACTGATGGTGAAGGACGTGCGGCTGGCGCTGGAGGAGATGAAGCAACTCGGCCTGTCCATGGAGGTCGCGGATGCGGTCGGCCGGTTGTGGGAGACGGTCATCAGCGCGGAAGGCGCCGAGTCCGATTTCACCGCGGCGATCAAGCCGATCGAGAAGAAGGCGGGCGTCGTGGTTGGCGGCAGGCCACCCAGCTAGCGCCAACACGAGAACGCAGCGCCGACAACCGGCGCTGCGCTGTCCTCCTTGGATCGATCTGACGAAGACGCAGTTCAAGCCTTGGCGAGATAGGGGATCGTGCCGGCCAAGTCGGTATCGTCGATCAACTGGAAGCGGCTCTCGCTGCCGCCCCTGCGCGCTGCCGCGAAGCGGCCGTAGGCGGGATCAGCGACGAAGGACTCTGCTGCCTTCGCCGTTGGAAACGACATGATCGCGATCAGCGAGGTGTCGAGAGGGGCACCTTCAAGGGTTTTCACATTGCCGCTGCGGGAAAGATACTTGCCGCCATGCTTGTGCACCAGCTCGTGGACGGACGCGGCGTAGTCCGGCACCCACTTTCCGTCAGTCACTTTGATGTCCGCGATCAGATACGCTGTCATGTCGTGTCTCCTGGCTCGAGTTCAGCTCCGCGTTGATACAGGCGGGCATCACTTGGGTGCCAGAACACGGCGCGGGCTCGCCAGTACGGGAACTGTAGCGGGGCGATACAAATACTGAATTGCGCCGCCCTGGATCAGCTCGCCAGCTTGCGTTCCTTGGCGAACGGGCTGAGGCCCAGCCAGCTTTGCATGGCTGCGGCAAGCTGCCGGTCGCCGGTGAGCAGCATCCGCCGGCTTGCGACGGCCGCGCGCACGGTATCGAGTCCCATCCAGATCGCCGTCATGGTGCGCAGATCAACCGACGCGTAAAGGTCGACGTCGAAACCGGGATCAATCGAGCAGAGGTCGACACTGTCGTCGGGATCGACGATCAGCCACCACAATCGCTGCGTCGAAGGCAATTCCGGATAGGCGAACTGCAGCACACTGCGGCGAGTCGGCATCGGCGTGGTGTTCAAATTCCGCCGCATGTCCCACATCAACAGCTGGACATCGAGATGCTGAAGCGACAGATCCGACTCGATGCGGCGCTGGCCCCAGATGCCGAACGCCTCCACGATTGGGCCGAGTTCGCGTCCGGCTGTGGTCAGCAGATATTCGGTGATACCGCGCTCGGAAGCCGACGCCCGGCGCGTAACGATGCCGGCGGCTTCGAGCTCCTTGAGACGTTGCGAGAGCAAAGCAGGCGACATCCGCGGAACGCCGCGGCGCAGCTCGTTGAAGCGCGTCGAGCCGGCAATGAGTTCACGTAGCAGCACGACGGTCCAGCGCGTGCATAATATCTCGGCCGCCATCGCGACCGGACAGAACTGCCTGTAGCTGCCGATGGTCATGCGGGCCTCCGTGACAAGCGAAGGCGCAACCTTAGGGCCGCGGCGCGCGGCTTCCTAGTTCAGTTTCTGTATCAGCAGCGATTCATTCTCTGAACTGGCCGCGGACCGTGGTGAGCGTCTATTCGACCGGCATTGGCAAGCCGGCCGCCGCAATCGCGGCCCGCCGGACACAGGAGATTACCATGAAGAAATACGATTCAGCGGCTTCCAGATTGCTCGTTTCGGTTCGCAGCGCCGCGATTTGCACCCTCGGCCTGGGCGTCGGCGTCATGCCGGCGTCCGCAGCCAATCTGACGAGGAGCATCGAGGTCAGCAGTGCTGCGGCCGAGGTGTGGTCCGTCATCGGGCCGTTCTGCGCGATCAAGGATTGGCTGCCGCCGGTGGGGCAGTGCATTGTGGACGGCAAGTCGCCGCCAACCCGGACGCTCGTCACCAGGGACGGCAAGGCTTCGTTCGTGGAGACGCAGACTGCGCGGAACGACAAAGACTACAGCTATTCCTACGCGTTCCTGTCGAGCCCACTGCCGGTGAGCCAGTACAAGTCGACCATCAAGGTCATGGCAAAGGGTGAAGGCGCGTCGGTGGTGACATGGACCGGCACCTACACGCCCGACCCGGGGCGGGAGAAGGAAGCGGTCGATGCCCTCGGCGGCGTCTATGATTCCGGCCTCGCCGCGATAAGGGACCGGTTCAAGAAGTAGGGGTCAATGCAGCGATGGGCGCAGCGGTAGCTGCGCTCATCGTGGACAATCACAGCCTCACAGCCACGGCGCCGGCGTATCCATCGCGATCAGTTGCTCGACTTCGATGCGCGGACGCACGACGGCGTACTGGTCACCCTTCACCAGCACTTCGGGCACCAGCGGTCTCGTATTGTAGGTGCCGGCCTGCACTGCGCCATAGGCGCCGGCGGTCATGATGGCGATGAGGTCGCCGGGCTTTGGCGTCGGCAGCGTGCGATCCAGCGCGAGGTAGTCGCCGGTCTCGCAGACCGGGCCGACGACGTCGGCCATCATGGTCGCGGCTCCCTTCGCCGGCTGCGTCACCGGCAGAATGTCGTGATGAGCCTCGTACAGCGTCGGACGGATCAGATCGTTCATGGCGGCGTCGATGATGACGAAATTCTTGCCGTCACCATGCTTCACATAGATCACCTTGGCGACCAGGATGCCGGCATTGCCGACGATCATGCGGCCCGGCTCGAACATCAGCGTGCAACCGAGATTGTGGCTGACGCGCTTGACCATCGCAGCATAGGCGTCGGGCGCCGGCGGCGCTTCGCGGTCCATGTAATAGGGAATGCCGAGACCGCCACCGAAATCCACATGCGAGATGTTGTGGCCGTCGGCACGCAGCGTTTGCACAAATTCGGAGAGGATGCGGAACGCGATCTCCATCTTGGAAAGGTCGGTGATCTGGCTGCCGATATGCACGTCGGTGCCTGTGACCTCGATGCCCGGCAGCTTCGCGGCGCGGGCATAGACCTCGCGGGCATGCGCGATCGGGATGCCGAACTTGTTCTCGGACTTGCCGGTCGAGATCTTTGCGTGCGTCCCGGCATCGACGTCGGGATTGACGCGGATCGAGATCCGCGCGGTCTTGCCCGTCTCGGTCGCAACGCGCGACAGCAGCTCGAGCTCGGGCTCGGATTCGACGTTGAGGCAGAGGATGTCGGCGGCCAGCGCGGCGCGCAGCTCGTCTTCCGTCTTGCCGACGCCGGAGAACAGGATCTTGTTTGCGGGAATGCCGGCGGCCAGCGCGCGCTTCAATTCGCCGCCGGAGACCACGTCCGCGCCGGCCCCGAGCCTAGCCAGCGTGCGCAGCACCGACTGGTTGGAATTCGCCTTCATGGCGTAGCAGACCAGCACCTTCTCGCCTGCGAAGGCGTCGGTGAAAACGCGATAGTGCCGCTCGAGCGTCGCGGTCGAATAGCAATAGAACGGCGTGCCGACGGTCGCAGCCAGCTCGGACAGGTTCACCGCCTCGGCGTGCAGCACGCCGTTGCGATAGTCAAAATGGTTCATGGCGTTGGCTCAGTTGCCCCAGCCTATCGGCTGGGTCTTTCGTCCAGGAGCGGGTCGAGGATGAACGGTCTCTTTTTGCCCTTGGTCGCCGCCGGTGCGGCGTCCGCGCCATAGGTAGGATTGAACACGCTCGGCGTCCTCTGGGCTTCGGCCTCGGTGTCGGTCGGCGGTGCGACGTTGGCCGTGGACGCGCTCGAAGCCGTCGGCGGCAGATCCAGCGGGCCCTTGCGGCCACAGCCGGCAAGCGCGAGCGCCGTCAGGCTCAAGACAATGATGGCCCACCCCGAGCCGGCCGGGCGAAACTTTGACGTCACGACGAAATCCCCACTACGCGCGGCGCACCATACAGAGATTGGCGCGCTCTGGCGAGACCCGGATGACCATGAAACATAAGCGAAATTTTGCCCTCAGCCCAATTTTCGCTCTTTTTCCAGCCGCCTCAGCCAGGCCTTGGCCTGCGCCGCCACGTTCTTCGGCGCGGTGCCGCCGAAGCTGGTCCGGCTCTTGACCGACGATTCGACCGAGAGCACGCCAAGCACGTCTTTCGTAACCTTCGGCTCGATCGCCTGCATCTCCTTGAGCGGGAGCTCGTGCAGCGCCACGCCGCCCTCGGCGGCTTTCGCGACGATGCGGCCGGTGACGTGATGGGCCTCGCGGAATGGCATCTTCAGCGTCCGCACCAGCCAGTCGGCAAGATCGGTCGCGGTGGCGTAGCCCTCGCCGGCTGCCGCCTTCATCTTCGCTTCATCAGGCACGAGATCTCGCACCATGCCGGTCATGGCGCGGATCGCGAGCGACAGCGCGGCGAAGCCTTCCATGGCGCCCTGCTTGTCCTCCTGCATGTCCTTTTGATAGGCGAGCGGCAGGCCCTTCATCACGATCAGCAGCCCATTGAGCGCGCCGATGACGCGGCCGGTCTTGGCGCGCACCAGCTCGGCGGCGTCGGGATTGCGCTTCTGCGGCATGATCGAGGATCCCGAGGTGAACTTGTCGCTGAGGCGGATCATGGCGACCAGCGGCGAGGTCCAGATCACGATCTCCTCGGCGAAGCGCGACATGTGCACGGCGCAGATCGAGGCCGCCGACAGCGTCTCCAGCACGAAGTCGCGATCGGAGACCGCATCGAGCGAGTTGGCCATCGGACGATCGAAACCCAGCGCCTTCGCCGTGCCGTGACGATCGATCGGGAACGAGGTCCCGGCGAGCGCTGCAGCTCCGAGCGGGGATTCGTTCAGCCGCTTGCGCGCGTCCTGGAAACGGCCGCGATCGCGCGCGGCCATCTCGACATAGGCAAGCAGATGGTGGCCGAAGGTCACCGGCTGCGCGGTCTGCAGGTGCGTGAAGCCGGGCATGACCGTCCCGGCATGCTCCAGCGCGCGCTCGACCAGCGCCTGCTGGAACGCGGCGAGCGAGGCGTCGGTCTCATCGAGGACATCGCGGACATAGAGACGGAAATCGGTCGCGACCTGGTCGTTGCGCGAGCGCGCCGTGTGCAGGCGGCCGGCGGCGGGGCCGATCAGCTCGGACAGGCGGCTCTCGACATTCATGTGAATGTCCTCGAGCGCGCGCTTGAATTCGAAGGTGCCCTTGCCGATCTCTGACAAAATCGTGTCTAGACCCTTGCCGATATTTTTCGCATCAGAGGCCGTGATGATGCCCTGTGCGGCCAGCATCGCGGCGTGGGCCTTGGACGCGGCAATGTCCTGGGCAAAGAGGTGCCGATCGACGTCGATGGAGACGTTGATCTCTTCCATGATCTCGTCGGGACGTTCCGAGAACCGGCCGCCCCACATCTTGTTGCTCATGATCCCCTGCTCACGCCTTGCCTGTCGCCGCCACACGTTTGCTGACGGCTGCCAGCCGTATTAAGAGGCCTCTGATAGCCATATCTGCGACCGGATGACAAACGATATGCTCGACCCCAACGATAGGCTCGAACAAAGGACAGCGCGGTCGGCCACGCGCCGCATCCCCGTCGTCATCGCCACTGTGGTGGTCGGGGGCCTGGCTGGCTTTGCCGCGCTGTACGGGCTGGGCCTGGGCCGGGCCCCATCCGGCGATCCCGCTTGCCGGGCGGCGGTGAACACGGCGCAGAAGATCGGCCCGCTCGCCCATGGCGAGGTGGCGGCGCTGACCATGGCGACCGCACCGCTAAAGCTGCCGGACCTGGCCTTCGAGGACGCCGACGGCAGGCCGAAGAAGCTGTCGGATTTCCGCGGCAAGACGCTGCTGGTGAACCTCTGGGCCACCTGGTGCGTGCCCTGCCGCAAGGAAATGCCGGCGCTGGACGAGCTCCAGGGCAAGCTTTCGGGCCCGAATTTCGAGGTGGTGGCGATCAATATCGACACCCGCGACCCCGAGAAGCCCAAGACGTTCCTGAAAGAAGCCAATCTTATCAGGCTCGGCTATTTCAACGATCAGAAAGCCAAGGTTTTTCAAGACCTTAAGGCGATAGGCCGAGCCTTGGGCATGCCCACCTCGGTGCTGGTCGATCCCCAAGGCTGCGAGATCGCGACGATCGCGGGGCCGGCGGAATGGGCGAGCGAAGATGCGCTCAAGCTGATCCGGGCTGCGACGGGCAAAGCCGCCGCGTCGTTCTAAGCGGTGATGTTAGGCGGTGACGTTGAGGTTGCCGCCGACGCCGGCGCCGACATTGGCGAGCGAGGGCTGTCCGGCGCCGAGCAGCGTCAGGACGGTGGATTTCTCCGCATCCGCGTTCTGCTTCATCAGCGTCGCCGAGATATTCGACTGCAGCGCGCCTTGCTGAGAGGCCAGCATGCTGCTGACCATCGCCATCATGTCCATTACGCAAACCCTCGTACCGCGCGTAACCTAGACGCGAGCGGTTAACGGGACATGAATTGCCACGAAACGCCTAGGTGGGCTTTGTCCGTGTTCCGGACGCGGCGCGCCATGCAATGACGCGACGCAGAGCCGGGGCGCGAGACCGCCTTATCTCGTCGGAACCGGCTTGGCGCCGCGGTAGTCGTAGAAACCGCGCTGGGTCTTGCGACCGAGCCAGCCCGCCTCGACGTATTTGACCAGCAGCGGGCACGGGCGGTACTTGGAATCGGCGAGACCTTCATGCAGCACCTGCATGATCGACAGGCAGGTATCGAGGCCGATGAAATCGGCGAGCTCCAGCGGGCCCATCGGATGGTGCGCGCCGAGCTTCATCGCCGCGTCGATCGCCTCGACGTTGCCCACGCCTTCGTACAGCGTGTAAATCGCCTCGTTGATCATCGGCAGCAGGATGCGGTTGACGATGAAGGCCGGAAAATCCTCGGAGACCGCGACCTGTTTGCCGAGCTTGCCGACGAATTCCTTTGACGCCTCGAAGGTCTGGTCGTCGGTGGCGATGCCGCGGATCAGCTCCACCAGCTCCATCAGCGGCACCGGATTCATGAAGTGAATGCCGATGAAGCGTTCGGGCCGGTCGGTGGCGGCGGCGAGCCGCGTGATCGAGATCGAGGAGGTATCGGAGGCAACGATCGCCTCCGGCTTCAACACGGCGCAGAGATCGTGGAAGATCTTGCGCTTGACCTCTTCCTTCTCGACCGCGGTCTCGATCACGAGATCGCAGTCCGCGAGATCGTCCAGCTTTTCGCCAGCCACGATACGCGCCATCGCCTTGGCTTTGTCGTCCTCGCTGACGGCCTTCTTGGAGACCTGGCGCGCCAAATTGCCGTTGATCGTGGCCATGCCTGACTTGAGGCGGTCGGTCGAAATGTCGTTGAGCACCACGTCGAAGCCGGCCAACGCAGCGACATGCGCGATGCCATTGCCCATCTGCCCCGCGCCGATCACGCCGACCTTCTTGATTACTGCCGCCATAATGTCATCCACCGGAACGGCGCGCTATCAACCGCGCCTGCCTATCCCCCTGAGCCGGGAGGTCTGATTTAATCAGAACCCGGCCTCGAAACCTAGATTGGATCGCTTCGAACGCGTGTCCCGCGCCAAAGAAAACGCCTCAAAAAGCAACACCGGCCGGAGTTTATAGCTCCGGCCGGTGTTTTAGCGCGTTTTACTTGCCGAGCTTGCCGAGTTCGGCCGTCAGCTCCGGAACCGCCTGGTAGAGGTCGGCGACAAGGCCGTAATCGGCAACCTGGAAGATCGGCGCGTCCTCGTCCTTGTTGATCGCGACGATCACTTTGGAGTCCTTCATGCCGGCCAGATGCTGGATCGCGCCGGAAATGCCGACCGCGACATAGAGCTCGGGGGCCACGACCTTGCCGGTCTGGCCGACCTGCCAGTCGTTCGGCGCATAGCCCGCATCCACCGCCGCGCGCGAAGCGCCGACGCCGGCGCCGAGCTTGTCGGCGAGCGGCTCGATGTACTTTGCGAAATTCTCGCGGCTCTGCATGGCGCGGCCACCGGAGACGATGATCTTGGCCGAGGTCAGCTCGGGACGGTCGCTCTTTGCGACTTCCTCGCCGACAAAGGACGACAGGCCCGGATCGGCCGCCGCCGCGACGCTCTCGACCGACGCGCTGCCGCCTTCGCCCGCTGCGGCAAAAGTGGAGGTGCGCACCGTGATGACCTTCTTGGCGTCCTTCGACTTCACCGTCTGGATGGCGTTGCCGGCGTAGATCGGACGCTCATAGGTGTCGGGGGCGACCACCTTGGTGATTTCCGAGACCTGCATGACGTCGAGCAGGGCCGCGACGCGCGGCATCACGTTCTTGAAGCGCGAGGTCGCGGGCGCGACGATGGCGTCGTAGCCGGGAGCCAGCGAGACGATCAGCGCGGCCAGCGGCTCGGCCAGATCGTGCGCGTAAAGCGCGCCGTCGGCGAGCAGCACCTTCTTCACACCGGCAAGCTTTGCGGCCGCGTCCGCCGCGGCCTTGGCATTCTCGCCGGCCACCAGAACCTCGACGTCCGCGCCAAGCGCGGCCGCCGCGGTCAGGGCCTTGTTGGTCGCATCCTTGAGCGACGCATTGTCGTGTTCGGCAATCAGAAGCGTCGTCATCAGAGCACCCCGGCTTCGTTCTTGAGTTTCGACACCAGCTCGGCGACGTCCTTGACCTTGACGCCCGCCTTGCGGCCCGCCGGCTCCGTCGTCTTGAGAACCTCGAGGCGCGCGGTGAGATCGACGCCGTAATCGGCGGCGGTCTTGTCCGCGATCGGCTTCTTTTTGGCCTTCATGATGTTAGGCAGCGAGGCATAGCGCGGCTCGTTGAGACGGAGATCGGTGGTGACGATCGCCGGTCCCTTCAGCTTCACGGTCTGCAGGCCGCCGTCGACTTCGCGGGTGACCTTGAAGTCGCTGCCTTCGACCTCGAGCTTCGAGGCGAAGGTCGCCTGCGACCAGCTGAGCAGCGCGGCCAGCATCTGGCCGGTCTGATTGCTGTCGTCGTCGATCGCCTGCTTGCCGAGAATGATCAGGCCCGGCTGCTCTTCGTCAGCAATCTTCTTCAGGATCTTGGCGACCGCGAGCGGCTCGACCGCGCCCTCGGCCTTCACCAGGATGCCGCGATCGGCGCCCATGGCGAGACCGGTGCGGATCGTTTCCGACGCCTGCGCCGGTCCGATGGAGACCACCACGACTTCGGTCGCCTTGCCGGCTTCCTTCAGACGCAGCGCTTCTTCGACCGCGATTTCGTCGAACGGGTTCATCGACATTTTGACGTTGGCGAGTTCAACGCCCGATCCATCGCTCTTGACGCGGACCTTGACGTTGTAATCGACCACCCGCTTTACCGGCACCAAGACCTTCATCGATCCTCTTTCACTCAATCTGGGAGGGGGTTTATCAACTGGCGCGGAACCTAAAGGCCTGATCCGGCCCGGTCAACGCGCGAAGGGGTCTAATTTTGGCGCCCAGAAATGCGCGGCCCAATGGGTCAGCGATTCTGGCCCGGAACCCAGAGCACGTCGCCGCCGCCGTCATTGGCGGCGCGGCTCGCCACGAACAGGAAGTCCGACAGGCGGTTCATATACTGGATGCCAGCGGTACCCACAGGCTCGTCCGGCCGCGCCGCCAGTTCCACCATCACGCGTTCCGCCCTGCGGCAAATCGTACGGGCGACATGGAGGGTGGCAGCGGCCGGCGTTCCGCCCGGAAGCACGAAGGAGGTCAGGGGCGCCAGCTTGTCGTTGAGCGCGTCGATGTCGCGCTCGAGCCGCTCGACCTGGCTCGCGACCACCCGCAGCCGCTCCGCCTTGCCCTCACGTTCGGGCACCGCGAGGTCCGCGCCGAGGTCGAACAGATCGTTCTGAATGCGCCCGAGCATTGCGTCGAGCTCCGGCGCATCCTTTGTGTACAGACGGACGACGCCGATCGCGGCATTGGTCTCGTCGACCGTGCCATAGGCCTCGATGCGCAGATCGTATTTCGGCCGGCGCTCGCCCGAGCCGAGCGCTGTCGTGCCGTCGTCACCGGTTTTCGTATAGATGCGGTTGAGCACGACCATGTTAACGCCCCATCGCCCACACGGCGACCATCGCGATGACGATCGCCACGAACTGAAGCAGCACGCGCCAGCGCATCAGCTTCTGCGAAGTGCTGGGCGAGCCGCCGCGCATCATGTTGATGAGACCGAGCAGCAGCACCAACGCCACGGCGCCGACCGCGATCGGCAGGATGAAAGTACTCAGAAGAGATGCCATTCGAGGGTAAATAACACCCTCCGCGCCGGTCCGCCATGGCGTTCCCGATCTGGCTTTTAAGCCAATAATATCAGAAGCTAGCTGGATGATTTCCGATTTGCGCGAATTGCCCATCCTCTTCGCCTCTCCCCGCCTGCGGCGAGAGGTCGGAATGCGTTTCCCCCGCGCGGGAAGCGGAAACGACAACTGCAGTGCAGGTGGTGCGTGAAGGCAATCCGTGCCATCTACGTCGTCGCGATGGACGCGTTCTACACGTTCCTGGCCGACGATGGCTGGGCGATCGCGAGCCACATCGCTCTGTCGACGCTGATGGCACTGTTCCCGTTCCTGATCGTGCTGACCTCGCTCGCCGGCTTCTTCGGCTCCAAGGAACTCGCGGACCAGGCTGCAAGCCTGATGCTCCAGGTCTGGCCCAAGCAGGTCGCGGATTCGATCTCGGGGGAAGTCCACGACGTGCTGACCACGACCCGCACCGGCCTATTCACCATCGGCGCGGTGCTGTCGGTCTACTTCGCCTCCAACGGCGTCGAGGCGCTGCGGGTCGCACTGAACCGCGCCTATGCGGTCGTGGAGATGCGGCCCTGGTACTGGCTACGGCTGGAATCGATCGCCTACACGCTGATTGCGGCCTTCACCGCGCTCGCCATGGCATTCCTGATCGTGCTCGGGCCGCTGCTCATCGAGGCCGCGCGCGCCCACATTCCCCTGTTCGTTGAATCCAACGAGAGGATCCTCACCTGGCTGCGCTACGGCATCACCGTCGGCGCGTTGGTGGTGGCGCTCATCATCCTGCATACCTGGCTGCCGGCGGGACGGCGCCGGTTCCTCCAGATCCTGCCCGGCATCGTCTTCACCATCGTGGCGTCGCTGATATCCGGCATCGTGTTCGGGCAATATCTGGCACGCTTCGCCAACAATTACGTGACGATGTATGCGGGGCTCGCCTCGGTGATCATCGCGCTGGTGTTCCTGTACTTCATCGCCGCGATCTTCGTTTTCGGCGGCGAGCTCAATGCCGCGATCATCAAGTCGCGGCTTCCTCACGGCGTGTCGCTGCAAGCAGCGCAGTCGCTAGCGCCCGCGGAGACACAGGCTTGACCAGAAATGCGTCGGCGCCGGCCTCGCGTGAGGCGACTTCGTCTTCGCCGCGGCCGGACACCCCGATGATGGGGATCTGAGCCAGCGGCGTCGCCATGGTGCGGATCCGCCTGATCGCCTCGACGCCATTGATGCCCGGCAGCACCATATCCATCAGCACCGCGTCGAAGGCGCCCTGCGCGAGCCGGTTCACCGCGTCCTCGCCGCGCCCGATGAACTCGGCATGATGTCCGAGCTCGGTCAGGATGGTGTTGAGCACGACGCGGCCAAACGGATTGTCTTCGACGCTGAGCAAGCGCAGCGCCGGGACCGCATCCATCTCGGCTTCGCCCTTCGACTTGCGGGACTTGCCCGATCCCGTGGCATCCACCGACACCGTCAACGTAAAGGTGGCGCCGCCGCCGGGCCGAGGGGCGACCGTGATGTCACCGCCCATCGCGCGCGCCAGTTGCTTCACCGAGGACAGGCCGAGGCCGGC
Source organism: Bradyrhizobium sp. Kon58 (assembly GCF_055807455.1). NCBI lineage: Bacteria > Pseudomonadati > Pseudomonadota > Alphaproteobacteria > Hyphomicrobiales > Nitrobacteraceae > Bradyrhizobium > Bradyrhizobium sp. Kon58. The sequence goes on along the minus strand of NZ_JBVVOT010000008.1, from coordinate 166,637 downwards.
GCCGCCGAAGCGCGAGGCAATGGTGACATTGGCTTGGGTAAACGGCCGGAACAGCCGCTTGATCTCGGCCATGGTGAGGCCGATGCCGCTGTCGGACACCGCGAAGGCGACACCGACGCTGCCCTTGTTCTTTGCTTTGCCTTTGCTCTTGGTGTTGCCCTTGCTGTTGCTCTTGCTCTTGGCGGAACGCCAAGGCGCGACCGTGAGCGCCACGCCGCCGTGCTCGGTGAACTTCACGGCATTGTCGATCAGGTTCTCGAGCGCGGCGCGCAGGCGGACGGGATCACCGACCACCAGCCCCGGCAGCTTCTCCGAGATATTGACCTCGGCCTGGAGGCCCTTGGCCGCGGCGCGACCGGCCAGCGAATCGCCGGCGTTGCGGGCGAGCGTCCGCAGGTCGAACAAATCCTGCCGCAGCGAGCTTCCACCCCCGACCGTCTTTCCGGTCCCCTTGCCACTTCGGGCGGCATCGACGAACAGGGTGGCAAGGTTCGCCAGATGCTCGGCCCCGGCCTTGATCGTGTCGGCCCAGCGTCTTTCCCGTTCCCCGAGATCCGACGTCGCGAGCAGGTCGCTGATCGCGAGAATGCCGGTCAGGGGGGTGCGGACCTCATGGGCAAAGGCGGCAAGCGCGGCCTGGACGACGTCCGGCTCGACCCGCTTGGTGCTGCGCTTGCGCAACCGGGCAGTCGGCCCGGAGCGCTTCCGAGCCACTCGCTTGGACGTCCCCGTAGTGCGCGCTACGCGCGTTTTCGCCGCCATAACTCCCCTTCGAAGTATCCCCTTCGAACCCCGGGCCGTCAGGTGAGCATGGCACGGCGGAACACCCGGAGTCACGGCGGCGTTTGGCTAACCCCCAGAGAAACTTAATCTAATCCCACCAACTGGCGGATAGCGGCCGGCGTGGCGCCGGCAGCGCGCAGTTCACGAAGGCCGGTCGAGCTGATTGATTTCGACAGTTTCCGGCCACCCTGGTCGCGAACTAGCCCATGGTGGCGGTAGACGGGTTCCGGCAGGCGGAGCAGAACCTGAAGCAGACGGTGGACCGAAGTGGCGTGGAACAGGTCCTGGCCCCGCACGATTTCGCTGATGTCCTGGAGCGCATCGTCGACAACGACGGACAGATGGTAACTGGTCGGCGTCTCCTTGCGGGCCACAATGACATCGCCCCAGGCTTCTGGCCGCGCCGGAACGACACCACGCACACCATCGGGCCCCTCGCCCAGTTCGTTCCAGCTCAGGCCGGCGGCGCGGCGGCAGGCCGCGGCCATGTCGAGCCGAAGCGCATAAGGCGCACCGGTGTCGATGAGGCGGTCTCGCTCGTCGGCGGACAGTGATCTGGCGTCGCCGGGATAGAGCGGCGCGCCGTCGGGATCGCGCGGCCACGGCCCATCCGCCTCGCGCGCCGTAACCAGCCTTGCGATCTCGGCGCGGCTTTCGAAGGCTGGATAGACCAAGCCGAGCCCCGAGAGCCTGTCCAGCGCCGCCCGATACGCGTCGAAATGCTCCGACTGCCGCCGCACCGGCGTCTCCCAGGCGACGCCGAGCCAGGCGAGGTCCTCGTAGATCGCTGTCTCATACTCCGGCCGGCAACGCGTCGCGTCGATGTCCTCGATCCGCAGCAATAGCCGCCCACCGGTCTCGCGCGCGCGGTCGAAATTGAGCAGCGCGGAATAGGCGTGGCCGAGGTGCAGAAAGCCGTTTGGGCTCGGGGCAAATCGGAAAACGGGTGGCGACATATGCACAAATCTCGTCATGGCCGGACTTACCCGATCATCCATCTCCAACACTCTGTTACGATAGGAGATGGATGCGCAAGGCAGGCCCGCGCATGACAAGTTGAGCAAGCGATGACCATCCACCTCGAAACCCAATCCGATCTCGAAGAGGCCGTCCACGCGCTGGTCAAGCGTGATCCGCGGCTCAAGCCGGTGCTCGCAATCGCCGGCATGCCGGCGTTGCGGCGGCGCGAGCCGGGCTTTGCGGGGCTTGCCCATATCGTCTGCGGGCAGCAGCTCTCCACAGCAAGCGCCGCGGCGATCTGGGGGCGGCTGTCGGCAGCTTTCGATCCGTTCGACCATGAGGCGGTCCGCCGCGCCCGCACCGACCGGCTGGGGCGGCTCGGCCTGTCCGCCGCCAAGATCAAGACGCTGAAACATCTCGCGCGCGAGATCACCGCACAGCGGCTGAACCTCGACGTGCTCGCAGAAGAAGACGCCGATGCCGCGCATCACACGCTGATCGCGCTGCCCGGCATCGGACCCTGGACCGCAGACGTCTATCTGCTGTTTTGCCTGGGCCATGGCGACGCCTGGCCGGCCGGCGACCTCGCCGTGCAGGAAGGCATCCGCATCGGGCTCGGCTTGCAGGCGCGGCCAACGGAGAAGCAGATGGCGCCGCTCGCCGAACCCTGGCGCCCCCTGCGCGGTGCGGCGGCGCATCTATGGTGGAGCTATTATCGCGCGGTGAAAAAACGCCAAGGCGTCATTGCGGGACCAGCTTAGCCCCGCAACCTAACGCGATCGGTCCGGGCGCAATCGGCGACGAAGTCGATGACGGCCCGCACCGCCGGCAGCTCGACGAGGTCGGGATGGGCGAGCAGCCACAGGTCCGCCACGCTGGCGAGCTTCTGCGGCGCGACACGCACGAGATCGGGATAGCTTTCGGCGACAAAGCACGACAGGGCGGAGATTCCGAGTCCGGCGCGGACTGCCGCCAGCATGTCGCCCTGCGACGAGCAGCGCATCACCACCCTGGCCTGACGCGTGACGACGTCGCTCCATCGCGCAAGCTGGACGTTGGAGGTCTGATCGGCGAAACCGATGACGCTGTGCCCCTTCCACTCGCCGCGCCGTTCCGGCAAGGACCGCCCGCCGGCGTAGTCCCGCGAGGCGTAGAACCCGGTGCCGAGACGGCCGATCTTGCGGCCGACCAGATTTTCCTCGCCGCTGTCGAAGGGCCGCAGCACCACGTCCGCCTCGCGCCGGCGCACGCTCGCCGGAAACGGATGCGTGATGATCTCGAGCTGGACGTGATCATGCGCGCGCAGGAAAGCAGGCAGGCACGGCATCAGCCAATGCGACGCCAGCGTCGCGCCGATCGACAGCTTGACGGTCCCGCGCGCCTTATGCCCTCCAGCCGAGACGGCCGTCTCGGCCCTCAGCGCGGCCGCCGCCATCGCCTCAGCGTGCTCGCGCAGCGTCCGCCCATCCGCGGTCAGAGCCAGGCCGTCGGCGGCGCGCGCCACCAGCCTGGTACCGAGCTGAGCTTCCAGCGCCGCGATCTTGCGGCTGACGGTGGGATGGCTGCTGTGCAGCCGGCGCGCCGCACCGGTGAAGCTGCCGGTATCGGCGACCGCGACGAAGGTCTTGCAAAGGTCCCAGTCCATCGGCGGCCTCTGTTCAAATCTGAATAGTCATACGTTCAATATTGAACGATAGGAGGCCGCACTCCAACCCCTATAATGGTGTGAAATGAACCATGGGCGGCAACTCGCCCGCGACAATCAACAGGGAAACGCCTCGTCATCCGCCTGCCGGCGGACTGCGTTTCCGGGAGGACATCATGGCGCTGCCCGCTCTCTTGAAGGATTCGCTCGAGCTGCCCGTGGTCGGCTCGCCGCTCTTCCTAGTCTCGGGCCCGGAGCTGGTGATCGCCCAGTGCAAGGCCGGTATCGTCGGCTCGTTTCCGGCGCTCAATGCCCGTCCGGTGGAAAAGCTCGACGAGTGGCTGAGCCGCATCGAGGACGAACTCGGCGAATACAAGTCGCTCAATCCCGGCAAGAAGGTCGCACCCTACGCCGTCAACCAGATCTGCCACGCCTCCAACGACCGACTGATGAAGGACATGGAGATCTGTGTGAAGCACAGGGCGCCCATCATCATCACCTCGCTGCGACCGCCCGCCGAGCTCGTCGAGGCCGCACATTCCTACGGCGGCCTCGTGTTCCACGACGTCATCAACGTCAAGCACGCGCGCAAGGCCGCCGAGCAAGGTGTCGACGGCCTGATCCTGGTTTGCGCCGGCGCTGGCGGACATGCAGGAACGCTCTCGCCTTTCGCACTGGTACGCGAGGTCAAGCAATGGTTCGACGGCGCGATCCTGCTGTCCGGCGCAATCAGCGACGGCTTCGCAATCGCCTCCGCGCTGACGCTGGGCGCCGACCTCGCTTATATGGGCACGCGCTTCATCGCGACGAAGGAAGCCAATGCTGACGAAGCCTACAAGTCCGCCCTGACACAGCACGCCGCACACGACATCGTCTACACCAACCTCTTCACCGGCGTGCACGGCAACTATCTCGGCCCTTCGATCGCCGCGGCCGGGCTCGATCCGGACAATCTGCCGGCCGCCGACAAGACGAAGATGAACTTCGGCTCCGGCGGCAACATGAAGTCCAAGGCGTGGCGCGACATCTGGGGCTCGGGCCAGGGTATCGGCCAGATCGCAGACGCGCCGCCCGTCGCCGAGCTCGTCGACCGGATGAAACGGGAATTCGACCAGGCCCGACAGGATTTCCTGATGCGCGCCAGCGCCTAAGGGCTCGGACCGACAACAAAACGGGAGGACACCATGAAGCTGGCAGCCGCACTGATCGGCATGTCGTTGCTGACGCTCGCCGGCGGCAGTGCCCATGCTGAAGGCAACGAGGAGATTCGCATCGGGCAGACCCTGCCCTACAGCGGTCCGGCCTCTGGCTTCGGCGCAATCGGACGGACGCAGGAAGCGTTCTTCGAGAAGGTCAATGCCGAAGGCGGCATCAACGGCCGTAAGGTCAAGTTCATCACGCTGGACGACGCCTATTCGCCGCCGAAGACGGTCGAGCAGACCCGCAAGCTGGTGGAGCAAGAGGAGGTGCTGATGATGTTCGGCTCGCTCGGCACCGCCACCAACAGCGCCGTGCAGCGCTATCTCAACGCCAAGAAAGTGCCGCAGCTGTTCGTGCTCTCCGGCGCCACCAAATGGGCCGATCCGCAGAAGAACCCGTGGACCATGCCGGGCATGGCGGCCTACGAATCCGAGGGCGTGGTCTATGCCAAATACATTTTGCAGGCCAAGCCCGACGCCAAGATCGCGATCCTCTCGCAGAACGACGATTTCGGCCGCGACTATGTCGCGGGGTTCAAGCGCGCGCTCGGGACCAAGGCGGCCGGCATGATCGTCGCGGAAGCAAGCTACGAGACCAGCGCGCCGACGATCAGCTCGCAGCTCTCGACGCTGAAGGCGTCAGGCGCCAACGTGCTGTTCGGCGTCGTGCTCGGCAAGTTCACCTCGCAGATGGTCAAGGGCGTGGCCGAGATCGGCTGGAAGCCGGAGCTGTTTTTCGTGCCGACCTCGGCGTCCTCGATCTCGTTTCTGGAACCGGCGGGCCTCGACAACGCCGTTGGTCTGATCTCGTCGAGCAACCAGAAGGACACGATGGACCCGCAATGGGCCGACGATCCCGGCGTGAAGGAATATTTCGCCTTCATGAAACGCTACATGCCGACCGCGGACCTCTCCAACTCCAACTACGCCGCGGGCTATCACTATGCCACGCTGCTGATGACGGTACTGAAGGCGTGCAAGGATGATGTCAGCCGCGACAACATCATGCGCCAGGCGGCCTCGCTGAAGGATGTGAAGCTGCCGCTGCTGCTGCCGGGAATGACTGTTGCGACCGGCCCCGACGACTATCTGCCGTTCCAGCAGCTTCAGCTCCGGCGTTTCAACGGCAAGAGCTGGGTCGGGTTCGGCGACGTGCTGGATGACCGCTAGACGAGCGGGATGAGGAGACGCCATGATCATCAGCGGCGAACGCCAGATCAGCTATGACGACATCCGGGCCCGGATCAGGCGGGCGATGAGCGGCTTCCGCGCCCTCGGGCTTGCGGAGGCAGCGCCGGTCGCGATGATGCTGCGCAACGATTCCGCTCTGTTCGAGGTGGTTGCGGCCTCGGCCGCGCTGGGAAGTCCGGTGGTGCCGATCAACTGGCATCTGAAAGCCGAGGAGGTCCGTTACATCCTGGCCGACAGCGGGGCGAAGATCCTGGTCTGCCATGCCGATTTGCTGCCGCAGATCCGCGATGGCATACCGGCGGATGTCCTTCTCCTGGTCGTCGCGACCCCGCCCGAACTCGCAGCGACCTTCTCGATCCCTCGGGAGCTGACCGAGATCCCGGCGGGACTGACCGATTGGGACCGCTGGCGCGACGACCATCCGCAAGCGCAGGAGCCGCCGCGGCGGGCCGCAGCGATGATCTACACATCGGGCACCACGGGCATGCCGAAGGGCGTGCGGCGCATGCCGATGCAGCCCGAACAGGCGGCCGCCTCGGAACGTGTGGGCGGGATCGCCTATGGCATCAAGCCGCGGGAAGACCAAATCGTGCTGATCAACGGCCCGATGTATCACTCGGCGCCGCATTCCTACGGCATGCTGGCGTTCCGCAGCGCTTGCACCATCATCCTCCAGGCGCGGTTCGATGCCGAGGAGCTGCTTGCGCTGATCGAGCGCCACCGCGTCACGCACATTCACATGGTACCGACCATGTTCGTCCGGCTGCTGCGGTTGCCCGAAGCGGTCAGACAACGCTACGACCTGTCGTCGCTGCGTTTCGTCGTGCACGGCGCCGCGCCCTGCCCGCCGGACGTCAAGCGCGCCATGATCGACTGGTGGGGACCCGTCATCAACGAATATTTCGGCTCCACGGAGACCGGGATCCCGGTGTGGCACTCGGCCGAGGAGGCACTGAAGAAGCCCGGCACGGTCGGCCGCGCCATCAAAGGCGGCATCGTCAGGATCTTCCGCGATGACGGCAGCCCCTGCAGTGCCAACGAAGTCGGCGAAATCTACATGCGCCAGACGGCGGTGCCCGATTTCGACTATCACGGCAGGTCGCAGGCAAGGGCCGAGGCCGGCCGTGACGGCCTCGTCAGCGTCGGTGATGTCGGTTACCTCGACGCGGACGGCTATCTGTTCCTGTGCGATCGCAAGCGCGACATGGTGATCTCCGGCGGCGTCAACATCTATCCCGCCGAGATCGAGAACGTGCTGATCGGAATGCCCGGCGTGCGCGACTGTGCCGTGTTCGGCATCCCCGACGCGGAATTCGGCGAACGGCTGTGCGCCTTTGTCGAGCCTGAAGCGGATGCCGAGCTCTCGGCCGACGCTGTCCGATCGTTCCTGCGCGAGCGGCTTGCCAATTTCAAGGTGCCCAAGGACGTCGAATTCCGCGACGCGCTGCCCCGCGAGGCAACGGGAAAGATTTTCAAACGCAAGCTGCGGGAGTCCTATTGGGCCACGTGAGCCGGGAGCTCACTTTGGCCCATGATCGATGCAGCCGAGCTTTTCGAAATACGAACTTCTCAGGCAAAAGTGCAGTCTGCATAAACGGGAAAGAGCGGCAATCGTTCCTGGAGTCTTGAGAATTCGCGAACGTTGAATCCACGCGCTTCGATTTCCGAGCAACCGCAACCAATTCGAATCTCGTCTGTTGTCGACCGGCACAATCACTGCCGGAGGATAAACTATGTCACGTCTAATTTCGCTCGCTGCGGCTGTCCTGCTGCTCGGATCAATGCCCGTAAGCGCGCAATCGCAAAAGGCACAAAGCGGCCCGGGCAACAACGCCGTCAACAGCTCTGATCATAACAACTCAAACGCACCCGTCGCAGGCCGCAACAGCTTCACCGAGGGACAGGCGAAGTCGAAGATCGAGGGCGCGGGCTATTCCAATGTTTCCGGCCTGCAAAAGGACGACAATGGCGTCTGGCGCGGCAAGGCCGACAAGGCCGGGACCAAGGCGGACGTGAGCGTCGATTTCCAGGGCAACGTGAACCCCGCCAAGTAAGGAGGATAAAACATGACCACCACCATTTCTCGACTTTATGACACCTATCCGGATGCGGAACGTGCGGTCAGGCGTCTGGAGGCCGCGGGCGTGCCGCACTCCGACATCAGCATCGTCGCGAACAATTCCGATAATTGGTACGGCTCCTCCACCGGCAAGGTCGACCGCGATCGCGACGGCGTCGACGATCGCGCCGAAGGTGCCGGCACGGGCGCCGGGATCGGCGCTGGCCTCGGCAGCGCGGCGGGCCTGCTTGCAGGACTCGGCTTGCTGGCTATTCCGGGACTCGGACCGGTGGTTGCCGCCGGATGGCTGGCTTCGACCGCAGTTGGTGCCGCGGCCGGCGCCGCGACGGGCGGCATCGTTGGCGCGCTGACCGAAGCCGGCGTCTCCAAGGACGATGCGTCGCGCTACGCGGAAGGCGTCCGTCGCGGCGGAACGCTGGTATCGGCGCGGGTACCCGACCAGGACAGCACGCGTCTCGATGCCCTTTTGCACGAGAAGGCCGTGAACCTGCAGGAACGCAGCACCGCCTGGCAGAAGTCCGGCTGGAACGGCTTCGATGCCGCAAGCCCGCCGTTGTCACCCGACGATGTCGGCCGTGAGCGTGAGCTGTACGGCGCGGGCACGCGGGTGAGGTAGGGATGTTCCGCTCGCCGCTATGCGAGCGGCTGTGAATCCCAAGAGCGCGAGGGAGGCTCCACCAAGGTGGAGCCTTTTTCGCGTGCCCCCTCCTCGAACACCACGAGGGTACCGCAGGTCTCTCTCAACGGGCGCATTCCGCTGAAGCAGGGGCACATGCTCTTACTGCTCGGGTAATCGACTATTGGCCGTCTGCGAAACAGTATAGCTTTCGACCCTAGAGGAAACGCCGCGAAGACGGCACGAGGTCGCGCATGCTGGACAGGACGAAGGATATTGCCGCATCCGCGCAAGCCTGGCTCGACGAATTTGAGCGCACGCTTGTCGCACCTGATGGCGCTGGGCTGGATCGTCTTTTCCTCGCCGACAGCTATTGGCGCGACGTGCTGGCACTCAGCTGGAACCTGCAAACGATCGCCGGCGGCGACTCGATCAAGCAGGAGCTGACAACGCTCGCCGCAGGCGTCGCGCCGGGCAGCTTCAAGATCGCGCCGAACCGGGCGCCACCGCGCTGGGTCACGCGTGCCGGCACCAATAATATCGAAGCCATCTTCAATTTCGAGACCGCAATCGGCCGCGGTAGCGGCATCGTCCGGCTCGTGTCCGACGCCGCCGACAGCGACCGCCTGAAAGCGTGGACGCTCCTCACCGCGCTCGACGAGCTCAAGGGCTTCGAGGAGCAGCTCGGCACCTCGCGGCCGCGCGGCCAGGCCTATTCGCGCGACTTCCGTGGACCGAATTGGCTCGACCTGCGCAACGCCTCGCGCGACTACGCCGATCGCGATCCCGCCGTGCTGGTGGTCGGCGGCGGCCAGGCCGGGCTCGCGATTGCGGCGCGGCTGAAGCAGTTGAAGATCGACACGCTGACCGTCGATCGCGAGGCACGGATCGGGGACAATTGGCGCAAGCGCTACCACGCGCTGACCCTGCACAACCAGGTGCAGGTCAATCATTTGCCCTACATGCCGTTTCCGCCGAGCTGGCCGACCTATATTCCCAAGGACAAACTCGCCAACTGGTTCGAAGCTTATGTCGAGGCGATGGAGCTGAACTTCTGGACCGGCACCGAATTCGAAGGCGGCGCCTACGACGATGCCAAGGGCAATTGGACCGTCACATTGCGAGGCGCCGACGGTGGCAAACGGACCATGCAGCCGCGCCATGTGGTGATGGCAACCGGCGTCAGCGGCATCGCCAATGTGCCTTTCATTCCGACCCTCGACAACTTCGAGGGCACGCTGCTGCATTCGAGCCGCTACGAGGACGGCGAGACCTGGACAGGCAGGCGCGCCATCGTCATCGGCACCGGCAATAGCGGTCACGACATCGCGCAGGATCTTCACTCCAGCGGCGCCGACGTGACGCTGGTGCAGCGTTCACCTACGCTCGTCACCAACATCGAGCCGTCGGCCCAACTCGCTTATGCGACCTACAATGAGGGCACGCTTGAGGACAACGATCTGATCGCGACCTCGATGCCGACGCCGCTGGCGAAAAAGACCCATGTGATGCTGACGGAGCAATCGAAGGACCTCGACAAGGAGCTGCTCGACGGATTGCGGCGCGTCGGCTTCAAGCTCGACTTCGGCGAGGCCGGCACCGGCTGGCAGTTCAAGTACCTCACCCGCGGCGGCGGCTATTATTTCAATGTCGGCTGCTCCAACCTCGTCGTCGAGGGTGCGATCAAGCTCAGGCAGTTTTCCGACATCGAGAGCTTCGTCACCGGGGGCGTCCGGATGAAGGACGGCACGATCCTTCCGGCCGAATTGATCGTGCTTTCGACCGGTTACAAGACACAGGAATATCTGGTGCGGAAACTGTTCGGCGACGGCGTCGCCGAGCGCGTCGGCCCGATCTGGGGCTTTGGCGACGGCCTCGAGCTGCGCAACATGTATGCACGCACGAAGCAGCCCGGCCTCTGGTTCATCGCCGGCAGCCTCGCGCAATGCCGGATCAACTCGAAATATCTCGCGCTGCAGATCAAGGCGATCGAGGAAGGGATTTTGGGGCGTGAGGCGGGCGCAATTTGAGCCGCCTCGCCATGGCGAGCGCAGCGAAGCAATCCTGTGTCTATTCGGAGAGACAGCCTGGATTGCTTCGCTGCGCTCGCAATGACAGTGTGGAGACGATCGCGCATCGCCGACACGAAGAGGAGAACACCCATGCCAGCCATTCTCGGCACCGGCGAGCACCGCTACCGCGTCGTTGAAAATTTCGCAAAGCTGCCGGACGGATGGCAGCTCACCGACGTCGCTTCGGTCGCTGTCGACAGCAAGGACCGCGTCTACGTCTTCAACCGCGGGGCCCATCCGATGGTCGTGCTGGACCGCGAGGGCAATTTCTTGCGTAGTTGGGGCGAAGGCCTGTTCTCGCGCGCTCACGGCCTGCACATCGATGCCGACGACAATCTCTATTGCACCGATGACGGCGACCACACCGTGCGCAAGTGCACCACCGACGGCAAGGTGCTGCTGACGATCGGCATTCCCGAGAAACCGTCGCCATTCATGAGCGGCGATCCCTTCCACCGCTGTACCCACACCGCGCTGTCGCCGAAGGGCGAAATCTACGTCTCCGACGGCTATGGCAATGCGCGTGTGCACAAATTCACGCCCGGCGGCAAGCTGATGACAAGCTGGGGGGAGCCCGGCACCGACCCCGGCCAGTTCAACATCGTGCACAACATCGCCACCGATGCCGACGGCTTTGTCTATGTCGCCGACCGCGAGAACCATCGCGTTCAGGTGTTCGACGGCAACGGCAAGTACGAGACGCAGTGGAACAATCTGCACCGCCCTTGTGCGCTATGCTGCTGCGGTGGGGCTAAGAGCCCGACCTTCGTTATCGGGGAACTCGGCCCCGGCCTGGCCGTCAACCGCAAGGTGCCCAATCTCGGCCCGCGGTTGTCGATCGTGGACGCCAAGGGCAACCGCATCGCGCGGCTCGGCGGCGAGGCAGGCCCGGGCGTTGCGAGCGGTAAATTCCTGGCACCGCACGGCATTGCACTGGATTCCAGGGGCGACATCTATGTCGGCGAGGTCGGCGTCACCGACTGGAAAACCAGCTTTCCGGATGAGGAGATGCCGGCCGCGGTGCGCGCGACGCGATGTCTACAGAAGCTGGAGCGGGTGCGGGAGTAACTGCCTCGGCACATCTACGTCGCGCTGTCAGGACGACGCTGCCCCATCGCCTCGGACCTGGAAATCACGGCGTTTTGCGCGCTTTGCCACCCCCCGGCCGCATTGCTTGCGCCGGAATAAGTCGCTCAACGGGCTTCACAATCCCGTCACGCTGCATGTAGTATGTGAGTTACGTGCTGCTTCGCAGCGTACATTGGAGGCCAGGAGCGTTACTTGAACGCACATGTCTCGCAAGGCCATTGGCCGGTGTTGGTGCTGAATGCGGACTTCCGGCCGCTGAGTTACTACCCACTGTCTTTGTGGTCGTGGCAGGACGCGATCAAGGCGGTATTCCTCGACCGCGTCAACATCGTCGCGCATTACGATCAGGCCGTCCACAGCCCCACGCTGCAAATGCAGCTGCCGAGCGTCGTCTCGCTCAAATCCTTCGTCAAGCCGACCACCCACCCTGCCTTCACCCGATTCAACGTCTTCCTGCGCGATCGTTTCGCCTGCCAATATTGCGGCTCGCCCGAAGACCTCACCTTCGACCATATCATCCCGCGCAGCAAAGGCGGCCAGACCACCTGGGAGAATGTGGTCGCGGCGTGCTCGCCCTGCAATCTGCGCAAGGGCAATCTGACGCCGGTGCAAGCCAGGATGTTTCCACGCCAGCACGCGTTCGCGCCGACCGTGCACCAGCTCCACCGTAACGGCCGGCTGTTCCCACCGAACTATCTGCACGACAGCTGGCTGGACTACCTCTACTGGGATACGGAGCTGGATCCGTAGCGTCGGCGCGCAGGCCCGCGGCAGTCCATCGTTGACTCGCGCCGCTCAACGCCGGGAGAGATCAGCGAGCGTCGCTATCTGCGCGCCTGCTCCAGATCGATCTGATAGACGGAAATCCGGTCGATCTCGAATGCGACGGTAGGCGGCGACTCCGCGTCGACCGGTCCGACGCCGAGAAAGAATTTCGATCCGATCGCGAGATTGACGATCATGTACATGGGATCGTCGAAACCGATCGGGACCTTGATGTCGGACACCGGCCTGCGGTCGATGAAATAGACCAGGCGATCCTCCTCCCACAGCACACCGTAAGTGTGGAATGTGCTCGACGCGTCGCCGACCGCGAAGTCGAAGCCGCAGGACTGGATCTTCTGGGTCGAGGGAATCCGCCAATGCGTCGTCATCACGAGATCACCCGGCTTTTCGCCGCGGCCTTCCAGCACGTCGACCTCCGGCGGCCAGCCGCCGTCATCCGCCAGCATCCAGAACGCCGGCCATACCGCGTGCCCGACCGGCACCTTGGCGCGGATCTCGAAATAGCCGTGCTTCTGCGCGAACGTGCCCTGGGTCGTCAGTATCCCGGAGATGTACTCGTTGTCGAACAGCACCGGTTTCAATTCCGGCGGCGTGCGGCTGGCGACGATCGACAGCACGCCGTCCTTGACCTTGAAGGGATCGAGCCCGAGCGGCGCCGCGGCGCGCCCGGCGTAGCGCGGATCGACATAGATCTGTTGCTCACCATTGGCGCTGGTCTTGCGCTTGAACTCGGAGCCGTCGCCGCCCCAATAGCGCGCCTCCGGCCAGGCCGCACCGCCGGCGTAATGCGGCACCCAGCGTCCGTTCGCCAGCGGATGCTCGTCAAAATCCTCGTTGAAGGTCCGGCGTAGCGGCAAGAAGACCAGCGAGGCCGGATTGACCGTTTCCAGCCGACGGCACTCGATGGTGGAGGGATCGGTCGTGACCTGCAGCGACATGCTCACCGGCGCAGCATCGAGATCGTCCTGCGCGATGGCCGGCGCAGGCACTACGCAGAGACCGATCGCAGCCAGAGCGCCCCTCGTCCAACGCGCGATCATCACCGCTCTTCGAAAATGCCAGAGGAAGGGCGGAAGTTAGCTCGCCCATATCGCGACGGGCAAGAGCGGGGCCCGCGACCGCGTACCAATTCGGGAGCGCCACCCGCCCACGCCATCCAGATTTTCGTGCACTTATAAAAAATGGAGCACCGCGCGCGGCAGGCGACCGGCGGGTCTCCCTCGGGGACGGAACTCGAAGCGCCGGCATCCGTTCAGAGTCGAGGCCGGATGTCGCGCGGACGCCGGTTGTCCGCGACATATCCGGCCCCGCCACAGCACAAGGGGAGAATAGTCATGGCCGCAAGCGAGACGGATCACGTCTACAAGATCCTGGAACTGGTCGGATCGTCCGAGACATCAATCGAGGAGGCGATCAAGAACGCGGTCAGCCGGGCCGCCAAGACCGTTCGCGAGATGAAATGGTTCGAGGTGGTGCAAACGCGCGGCCATATAGAGAACGGTGCCGTGCGCCACTACCAGGTGACGCTACGGGTCGGCTTCACGCTGGATGAGTAAGGCAGAAAACGCCGGGCGAAGCCGACGCCCGAGACCAGCCTGGTTAGCTCGACAATAGCCCGTCCATTGCCGAGGATTGTTCCAACCGGAAGCGCACAATCCGCGCGGATGTTGCAACAGGCCGTTAAGGCCAAAGTGAGAGGTTTGCACCGAAATGGAGCAAGCCTGATGGCCACGGGCCGCGAACTCGGAAAGACGCGCCTTCCGCTCTGGGCAGCGGGTTTCGTCATCCTGACCTGCTTCGCCATCCTCGGCTTGAGCGGCTGGCGTGAATGGGAAACACGCAATGCCGATCTCAAGAACGCCGAGATCGACGTCGCCAATCTGGCGCATTCGCTGATTCAGCACGCGGACGACACGTTCGAACTCGTTGATACGATCCTCGTCGGGTTAGTCCATCGGCTCGAGATCGACGGCACGGGTCCGGACACGATTACCAAGCTTCAGGCCTATCTGCCGACACGGAAATCGTCGGACCGCATCCGCGGCATCTTCGTTTATGACGCGACCGGGCAGTGGCTTGCCACGACCGAGCGGCTCGACTTCTCCAAGCTCAACAACAGCGACCGCGGATATTTCCAGCGTCATCGCGACTCGCCCGAGATGGGCACGTTGATCGGACCGCCCGTGAAGAGTCGAGCCGGGGGCCAATGGGTCGTCACCGCGTCCCGCCGGATCAACGATGCCGACGGCGGCTTCGCCGGTGTTGCCCTGCTCACGATCGACGTCAGCTATTTCGTCAAGTTCTACGAGCGGTTTGACATCGGTACCAACGGCTCGGCATCGCTGCTCAACGATAGCGGCATCATGCTGGCGCGCAGCCGCGACGACAGCGGCGCCTTTGTCGGACGCGACCTGTCCAATGCGCCCTTGTTCAAGGGATGGGAAAGTCGTCCCGCCGCGGCAGTCTACTATTTCAAGTCGCCGCTCGATGGCGTCCAGCGGCTCAGCTATTACCAACGCAGCAGCCGCTATCCCCTGATGGTGCTCGCGAGCAAGTCGCGGGACGACGTGCTGGCGCCCTGGCGGCAAGCCGCGGCTGCGCGCACCATCTTCGTCCTTGGCCTCGTGCTGCTGATCGCGGTGATCGGCTTCTACCTGGTCCGTCAGCTCGTGCAGCGGCAGCGCATGGCCCAGGCCCTTGTCGTCAGCGAAGCAAACTTCCGCCTGTTGGCCGAGCAATCCAGCGACATGGTGACCCGGATCGGGCTGGACAACCGGCTGCTCTACGTTTCCCCCTCGTGCGTGCGCATCACGGGCTGGTCCTCCGACGAACTGCTGTCCACCTCGGCCCTGGCCGGCATTCACGCCGACGACATGGAGCGGGTCGAGCAGGCTATCGCCGCGCTGAAGAATGGCGAGGCCGAGGAGACGCGGTTCGTCTATCGCCAGCGGCATCGCGACAAGGGCGAGATCTGGGCGGAGGCGGCGTTGCACGTGACCCTGGCGTCGGACAGCGGCGAGATCGACGGCGTCGTCGCGGTGGTGCGCGACATGACCGAGCAGAAGGATCTTCAGGACAAGCTCGCCTCTCTTGCAACGACCGACGGCCTCACCGGCCTCGCCAACCGGCGCGCTTTCGACGAGCGTCTCGCAGACGAATGGGCGCGCGCAAGGCGCGACGGCACGCAGCTCTCGCTCCTGCTGATCGATGTCGATCATTTCAAGAAATTCAACGACCAATACGGCCATCTGGCCGGTGACGGATGCCTGCGCGCGCTGGCCCAGATCCTGTCCGCGCACACCAAGCGCCCGGCCGATCTCGCGGCACGCTATGGTGGCGAAGAATTCGCCGTGCTGTTGCCGAACACCGGTCCCGAAGGCTGCGCCGAGGTCGGCGATGGGATTCGCAAGGCCCTGCACGATCTCGCCATGCTGCATGCGCAAAGTCCCCCTTCCCGCCTGGTGACTGCAAGCGTCGGCGGCGCGACGAGCCTTCCATCCCAAACCACGACGGACTGCAGCACGCTGGTCGCCGCCGCCGACCGCGCGCTCTACGCCGCCAAGGACAACGGCCGTGACCGGCTGGTGATGTCGGGACAGGTCGTTCCCTGGCCCGCCAGGAGCGCGTGACGGATCGACCGCTGGCCCGATTTGTCGCCGGCGCTCCAGCGCGGTATGGCTTGGATCACGGCCGGATGTTCGACCCATCCGAGAGTGCCGCTGTGACTGGTAGAATCAAGCTCGTCCTCTTCGACATGGACAATGTCCTTTGCGACTACGACAGGGCAAAGCGTGTCGCATGGCTGGCGAAGCTTGCGGGGACCACGAGCGAATCCGTCCACAAGGCGATCTGGGACAGCGGCTTCGAGTTGCTCGGCGATTCCGGCACTCTCGATGCCGCGGACTATTTGCGGGGTTTCGGCGACCGCATTGGCTATCCGCTGTCACTGGACGAGTGGATCGAGGCGCGACGCCGGTCAATGCAGACCGATCATGCCATGCTGGAGATTGCCGGCAGCTTGCGTCAAACCGTCGACATTGCCGTCCTGACCAACAACAGCACGCTGGTCGCCGACCATATCGCTGCGCTGCTGCCGGAATTGCCGCCGCTGTTCGGCTCGCGGATCTACGCCTCGGCCCGGTTCAAGACGGCGAAGCCGGACCCGCGCTGCTTCCGCCTCTGTCTGTCTGAGCTCGACGTGAAGCCGGAGAGCGTCCTGTTCGTCGACGATCTCATGGCCAATGTCGCCGGCGCGCGAGAGGCTGGTCTGTTCGCGCATCACCACACCTCGGTTGAGGCTTTCAGGCAGGCCCTTTCGGAGCACGGCCTGCTTCACGCATGAATGCGCGCTCCGGATTTCTCGGCGTCAGGCGTCAGGCGAGATGGCACGCCACAAAGTGCCCGCCCGCTCCTTCCTTCAGCTCCGGTGCGCTTTCCGCGCAACGTGGCTGGGCGATAGGACAGCGGGTGTGGAAGTGGCAGCCCGACGGCGGCTTCATCGGGCTCGGAACGTCGCCCTTGAGCCGGATGCGCTCGCGCTTGAGCTTCGGATCGGGCACCGGCACCGCTGATAACAGCGCCCTCGTGTAGGGATGCTGCGGATTGCGGTAGAGGTCGCTCGCCTTGGCGAGCTCGACGATACGGCCAAGATACATGACCGCGACGCGGTCCGAGATGTGCTCGACCACCGACAAATCGTGCGCGACGAAGAGATAGGTGAGGTTCAGCTCGGCCTGGAGATCTTCCAGCAAGTTGATGACCTGCGCCTGGATCGAGACGTCGAGCGCGGACACCGGTTCGTCGCAGACGATCAGCTTCGGCTCGACCGCGAGCGCGCGCGCGATCACGATACGCTGGCGCTGGCCGCCGGAGAATTCATGCGGATAGCGCCGCATGTGCTCGGCCTTGAGCCCCACCTTCACCAGCAGGCTCGCGACGCGATCCTCGCGCTCCTTGGCCGATGAGCCGAGCTTATGGATGACGAGCGCCTCGCCGAGGATGGCGCCGACCGTCATGCGCGGATTGAGGGAGGCGAACGGGTCCTGGAACACGAGCTGCATGTTCCGCCGCATCGCGCGCAAATCGGTACCGCTGAGCTGGCCGACGTCCTGGCCGTCGAACACGACCTCGCCGTCGGTCGGCTCGATCAGGCGCAGCACGCAGCGTCCCGTCGTCGACTTCCCGCAGCCGGATTCGCCGACGAGGCCGAGCGTCTCGCCGCGATTGACCGAAAATGAGACTCCGTCGACCGCGTAAACGCTGCCGACCTGGCGCGACAACAGCCCGCCGTGCACGGGGAAATATTTCTTCAGGCCGCTGACGCGGAGCAAGGGCTCGGTCATGCTGCGCCTCCCAACTGCGTATCTCCCAGATGACAGGCCATGCGGTGGCCGGGCGCGATCTCGCGCAGCAACGGCTCCCTCTCGGTGCAAACGCTCATGGCGTGGCGGCAGCGCGGCGCGAAGCGGCAGCCGACCGGCGGATTGATCAGGATCGGCACCGAGCCGCCGATCGCCTCCAGCCGCACCTTGTGCTCGCTGGCGAGATCGATGCGTGGGATCGAGCGGATCAGTCCCTGGGTATAGGGATGACCGGGATTGCCGAAGAGGTCGTCGACAGGCGCCTCCTCCACCACCTTGCCGGCATACATCACGACGACGCGTTGCGCGGTCTCGGCGACGACACCCATGGCATGGGTGATCAGCATCACCGCCATGCCGAAGCGTTCCTTCATGTCCTGGAGCAGGTCGAGGATCTGCGCCTGAATGGTGACGTCGAGAGCCGTGGTGGGTTCGTCGGCGATGATCAACTTCGGCTTGCAGGCGAGCGCCATCGCGATCATCACGCGCTGGCGCATGCCGCCGGAGAACTGATGCGGATAGTTGTGCACGCGGCCTTCGGCGTTGGGTATCTGCACCAGCTTGAGCATCTCGATGGTGCGCTCGAGCGCCTGTTTCCTGGTGACGTTCTCATGGCGGCGCAGGCTTTCGGCGATCTGCTCGCCGATGGTGAGCACCGGATTGAGCGAGGTCATCGGCTCCTGGAAGATGAAGCCAATCTCCTTGGCGCGGATCTCGTCGAGCTGACTGCTCGTCAGCGGCACGAGATCGCGGCCTTCGAAGATGATCTCGCCCGCCGCGATGCGGCCCGGCGGCATCGCGATCAGCTTCAGGATCGACATCGCGGTGACGGTCTTGCCGCAGCCGGATTCGCCGACGACGCAGAGCGTCTCGCCCCGGTTGATGGAGATGTCGACACCGTCGACGGCCTGGAGGATGCCGTCGTCGGTGGAGAAGTGGGTTTTCAGTCCCCTGATCTCGAGCAACGGCGCCATCAGATCACCCGCCGCGCATCGAGCGCGTCACGAAGGCCGTCGCCGATGAAGTTGATGGCGACCACTGCGATGAAGATCGCGCCGCCCGGAAACAGCGCCCAGTGCGGGCCGATGTCGAGAAAGTCCTTGGCATCATAGAGCAGCCGGCCCCAGGTCGGCGTATCCGGAGGGAAGCCGAGGCCGAGGAAGGACAGCGTCGATTCCGCGATGATGGCTGCGGCGACGTCGATGGTGCCGGCGATGATCACCGGACCCAGCGCATTGGGCAGGATATGGCGCACCACCTGCCGCACCGGGCTTGCCCCGAGCGCGCGCGCGGCTTCGACGAATTCCTTCTCGCGGATCGACAGGAACTGGGCGCGGACGAGGCGGGCGACCGGCATCCACCGCAAGCCGCCGATCACGAGCACGATCAGGATGAAAATGCCGCCCTCGGGGCCGAAAGCGGCCTTCAGCCCGTCGCGGAAGAGATAGATCAGCAGCAGCAGCAGGGGCAATTGCGGCAGCGACAAAAAGAGATCGGTGAGCCACATCAGTCCATGACCGAGTGCACCGCGCGACATGCCTGCGAGCGCGCCGATCAGCACCCCGACAAAGACCGAGACCAGCATAGCGGCGAGACCGACCGCGAGCGAGATGCGCCCGCCATAGATCATGCGGGCAAGGATATCCTGCCCGAGATCGTCGGTGCCAAAGGGATGGGCCAGCGACGGCCCCTGCATGCCCGCCACGATATCGATGTCGTCGATCTTGACCCGCCAGATAAAGGGGCCGACCACCACCGCCAGGATCAGAACGAGGAGCAGGAACGCGCTGACCACGGCAAGCTTGTGGCGGCTATAGCGCCGCCACGTCTCGCGCCAGGGCGAGTAGACGCGCCGCTCAGCGGAGGGAGATGCGAGGGTCAAGCCAGCCATAAAGAACGTCCGCGATGAGATTGAACAGCACGACCAGGCACGCGAAGACGAAGGTGACGGCCATCACCACCGGCGTGTCGTTGGAAAGGATGGAGGAGATCAGCAGCGAGCCGATGCCGGGGATGCGGAAAATCTGCTCGGTGACAATGGCGCCGCCGAATACCGCCGGGATTTGCAACGCAATCAGCGTGACGACCGGGATCATCGCGTTGCGCATCACATGCTTGATGATCACCCGCCGCTGGCCGATGCCCTTGGCGCGAGCGGTGGTGACGTAGTCGAGCCGGATCACGTCAAGCATCGCCGAGCGCACGAAACGCGTCATCGACGCAGCCTGGAACAGGCCGAGCACCGCCACCGGCATGATCGCCTGACGGATCGTCTCCGCCAGCCAGTGAATACCGGTGCCCTTGATGTCGGTCGTGTAGACGAAAGGCAGCCAGTCCAGCGTGACCGAGAAGATCAGGATGAACAGGATGCCGGTGAAGAAGGTCGGCAGCGAGAAGCCGACAAAGGCGAGCGTATTGGCGACCTGGTCGAACAGCGAATAAGGTTTCGTTGCGGCGTAGACCCCGACCGGGATCGCGATCAGGAGCGCCAGAATCTGCGCCGAACCGATCACGTAGAGCGTCGTTGGCAGTCGCTGGAGGATGAGCGTGTCGACGTTCATCCGGCTGACGAAGGAGAAACCCCAGTCGCCGTGCAGCATGGCGTTGAGCCAGTGCAGGTAACGAAGGTAGATCGGATCGTCGAGGCCGAACTTCGCCCGAAGCGCGAGAGCGACTTCGGGCGGCACGTTCGGATTGGTCGCCAGCTCCGAGAAGGGATCGCCCGGGGCTAGTGCGAGCACGACGAACAGCACGAGCGAAATTCCGAGCAGGCTCGGAATCGCGATCAGGAGGCGACGCAGGACATACTGGCTCATGAAGAAGGACCGCTCTAGGCGTGCGTGATCATTCTTCGCGGTACCAGTCGAACAAATTGTCGGTCTCGTTGGCCCAGCCGGAAACGACCGGGCGCAGATTGTTGGCGGCTGCCTCGACCTTCAGGCGGTGCTGCACCGGGATGAAGACGATGTCCTGGTACATGAGGTCATTGGCCTTGATGTAGAACGCCGCGCGCTTGACCGGATCCATCTCGCCGTCCGCGGCAAGAATGGTCGCGTCGTACTCCTTGTTGACCCAGCGCGGGAAGTTGGTGCCCTGCCACTTATTTTCCTTGGTCGCGACGAGGTTCGAAAGATAGCGACGCATGTGCTGCGACGGATCGGGCTGGCTCAGCGGGATCTGGAACATCTCCATGTCGGCGTAGAACTTGGAATAGGTATCGGGATTGCCGACGTCGGAGGAGAAGAACACGGAGGCGACGACCGATTTCAGCTCGACGTCGATGCCCGCCTTCTGGCAGGCCTGCTTGACGATGGCCTGCGTCTTCTGGCGCGGCCCGTTGATCGCTGTCTGGTAGAGGAGCTTCAGCTTCTTGCCGTCCTTCTCGCGGATGCCGTCGGCGCCCGGCTTCCAGCCGGCGTCGTCGAGGATCTTCGAGGCCTTCTCCACGCTGAACTCCCACGAGGTGTTCTTGGACACGAATTTTTCGGGCCCATTGAGGAAATTGGCGGTGGTGCGGCCGGCGCGGCCGTAGATCGCCTTCTTGACCGACTCGCGATCGATCAGCAGCGAGAGCGCCTTGCGCACCGCTGGATCGGAAAACAGCGGGTGCTTGGTCTTCATCGAGGAACGTTCGCCATCGACCTCGGTGTTGGGATCGGTGAAGTTCAGTGCGATGAATTCGGTGTCGCCGCCGACGGCGTAGACGGTCTTTCCCTTGCCGCCCTTCTCCAGGCGCAGCAGCACGTCGTCCTCGACCTGAATGTTCCAGCCGAAATCATATTCGCCGGTCTGGATCACCGCGCGCGCGGCAGAGACGGCGTCGCCGCCCCCCTTCATCTCGATCGAATCGAAATAGGGCCGGTTCGCCATGTGATAATCGGGATTGATCACGCCGCGGACGAGATCGCCCGGCTTGAACTCGACGAACTTGTAGGGGCCGGTGCCGACCGGCGAGAGGTTGGTCGGCGCCTCCCGCGACTTGGACCCCATATAGTCCTTGAACAGATGTTTCGGGATGATGGTATTGGGAGCCCCGACAAAAGCGTCGGCCCAGAACGGCGTCGGCTTGTTGAAGAGGATGCGGACCGTAAGGTCGTCCACCTTCTCGACGGTGATGTCGCGGAGCGTCGCGATCGTCAGCGCGGAGGTCGCCGGATCCTTGGCATATTCCCAGTTGAAGACGACGTCGTCGGCTGTGAACGGCGTGCCGTCGTGCCATTTGACGCCGGGCTTGAGCTTCCAGGTCACCGACTTGCCGTCAGCGGCGAGGCCGCCGTTCTGGATCGAGGGAATTTCGGCGGCCAGAACCAGCTTCATATTGCCGTCGGGATCCCAACAGGCGAGCGGCTCGTAGAACAGGCGCGCGCCGTCCTGGTCTTTGGTGCCGGTGGCAAAATGCGGATTGAGCAGGGTCGGCCCCTGCCACCACAGCAGCTTGAGCGCACCACCACCGCCGCGCTTGGTCGGCTTGTAGGTCGAGACGCCCTCGGCCATCGCGACGCCGCCAAGCGCGAGGATCTGGTTCGCCAAAGGCGCGGTGAGACCCACGGCAGCCAGGCGCTGAATGAAGCCGCGGCGATCCATCCGCCCGTCCTTCACGTCACCGATCATCGAACGCAGTTCTTTGTCCAGCATGGTTGTCCCCGTCTGGTTCCCGTATGGATGCAGGCGGTCGCGCGAGGCAACCACCGGGCTTGGCTGGCGGTAGATGGCACACCGAATGGGGTGCGCGTCAACTGCGACCGTGTGTATGCAAACGGTCTTCTGACTGTCTGTTGGGCAAAACCATATTCCGCAGCCCATCCGTTCGGCAATCCAGCATCAAAACACGCTGAATTCCGCGCTGCACTGCAGAAAATTTGATCGCCGCATCAGACGAAGTATCGAGGCGAAATTCTACGCCACGGACATGTCGAGCGGCGGCGCGACGTGGTCTGGCAGCGGACAGACGTAAGGCGTCTTGGCCGTCCGCTTCTTAAGGTCAGCCTTGGCAGCCTTGATCAGCTCCGGATCCGTCAGCGCCTTGATGCCGATGCCGGCCATCGCCTTGGCGGCCTGCACCATGGCTTTGTGCGCGTGCGCGCTCTTGCCCTGCGCGACCACCTGCCAAGTGTGGAAGGGTGTGCCGATTGCAACTGTGGGTGCGTGGACCTGCACGGTCGGCACCACCCAGCTCACGTCGCCGACGTCGGTCGAGCCAACCTGCGGGTTACGCTTGGCATCGAGCGGCACCAGGAAGTCGGCCAGCGGCCGCTCGGTCGGCTCCATGCCAATCGCATAATAGACCGCGGCGATGTCCTTGTCGCTCAGCGTTGCGCGGATTTGGCTCGCGAAGTTCTTGTCGGCGTCGTCGAAATGCGGCGGGCCGAGCTCTTCCATGACCCGGTGCAGCGCTTGCTCCAAGGGAGCATTGGGCAGGATGTTGGAGACCGCGGAAACGATCTTCATCTCCATCTTGGTCTCGGTCATCAAGGCTGCACCCTGCGCGATCTTGTTCACGCGCCCGACCAGCTCGTTCATGCCGGGCAGGTCGCGGGCGCGGATCGAATAGCGCACACGCGCGTGGGCCTGCACCACGTTCGGCGCGATGCCACCGGTATCGAGCACCGCGTAGTGGACGCGCGCATCGCTCGGCATGTGCTCGCGCATATAGTTCACGCCGACATTCATCAGTTCCACCGCGTCGAGCGCGGAGCGGCCGAGATGCGGCGAGGCCGCCGCATGCGAGGTGCGGCCGGTGAAGATGAAATCGGCGCGGGTGTTGGCGAGTGACGGCGTCACCGCCACCTCCCAGAAGCTGCTCGGGTGCCAGGTGATGGCGATGTCGGCGTCTTCAAATGCGCCGGAGCGCACCATGAAGGCTTTTGCCGCGCCGCCTTCTTCCGCCGGGCAGCCGTAATAACGCACGCGGCCGGGCACCTTGTTCTCGGCAAGCCAGTCCTTCACCGCGGTCGCGGCCAGCAGCGCCGCCGAGCCGAGCAGATTGTGACCGCAGCCATGGCCGTGGCCGCCGGTCTCGACCGGACGATGCTCCGCGACGCCCGCCTCCTGGCTGAGGCCCGGCAGCGCGTCATATTCCCCCATGAAGGCAATGACCGGCCCGCCCTCGCCCCATTCGCCCATCACCGCGGTCGGAATGCCCGCGACCTGCTCGGTGATGCGAAAGCCCTGATGACGCAACTCGGCAAGATGCTCGGCGGCGGACCGCGCCTCGGTGTAGCAGACTTCGGGCATGCCCCAGACCTTGTCGCTGAGGTCGATGAAACGTGCCTTGATCGTGTCGATGCCACGCCAGATGTCGCTGCGGTTGTCCATGCTTCGGTCCGTGATCCCTAGGTCAAACGAAGCGGCAATGGTTAGCAGCTTCGGCATGGTCCGCCTAGCAGCGGCGGGGACACCAGCCATGCGGCCCCGGCAGGGTCTCATAGCACGGCTCAAGGCGATTGGCCTCGCGAAGCCGCGGCGAGACTACATTCTCGGCCTCGACAGCGCGTCTTTGCTCACGAACAGGAGGCGTCGCCGAAAGGCCGTCGGGCTCTCGGCAACCAGTACTCCCTTCAGAGACTGCAGACCCCCTGCGAAGAATGGTTCGCGAAGCCCGTTGCCGTGAACCTCGGTCCATTCCGGTATTTGTAATCCGTAAACGCGCGCAAGGTGCTCCGCCACTGCAGCCGCATAGGCGTCGTGCACGGCATCGATCGAAGCGGGCCGTTCCTCGATCGCCTGCCGGCGCGCGTGCGGGTTCGTGTAAAACCAATCGAGAAATTCGCGGAGCGACGGGTCAAACTTCTGCTCGCCAGCTTTTGCGCGGCGAACCACCTCATTCAGCGTTGCGGGCTTCTTGTCGAACAGGCTCATGGCTGACTCGGCAAAGAGGGCGTTTGATCATTGTCGGGGCCAACTTCGAGATTTGAAAAAATCTCCTCAAGACCCAACCGTGTTTTGGGTTGAAGCATGTTTTGTGGATAAAATTTTTCGACCAGCGTCAACGCGTCCTGGCTGTTCTTGATACCGATGGCGCGGGCGAGGAGCTTGATATCGTCGATGTCTGAGTTCGATTCGACGCCACCGACACGCATGGCGCGGCATTTCATGGCGAACGGGTATTCCGGTCTTGCCGTATAGACCCGGAGGCCGGGCTCGTCCTCAGTTGGATACGTCTTAAACAAAGCCTTCACATCCGGATCAGCGTCCCTCTTGCTCAGCCACCCCTTCACACCATCGTTCAACCAGTTTTCGTCCCACCCGAGCTCCTCGGCCATCTCGGCTGCCAGCTTCTTAATGAACCCCCCGTTTCCTTCAAATACCGCATCGACGTCTCCGGTGTTGATCTGCCGGTTCAAGGTCAGCAGGAGGGCCGATCCACCGTAGATCACGATTTCAACGGTGCGGCCGGCCGCAAAAGCCCTCCGGCCGAGTTCAGCCAGCGCATACTCCAGAGTGGATCTATCGAAATTCTTGTCGTCGCTCATGGTTTCTTCCGCGGCTCGCAGAACGATACGTCTGCAAAACAAGGCCGACAATAGCCTTCCGCACCCGGCAGCTCGCCGGCCATCGAAACGACTGGGGAATAGACCGATCCAAGGGGCGTTCCTGCCTGGACTTGCGAGGATCGTGCTCAATCTCCTGCAAATGGTCGCGACAAGTCTTTAAAATCGATCATTCGCAGCTTAGATTAATTCTGCTTCGTGCGTCGTTCCGCTAGCCACAGCGGAGCGATGCTCTCAGCCAGGAGAACTCGATGCCCGCCCTGACCGAATGGAGAGTGCCGCCGGCCAATCAACCGCGTGCGAGCGATTACGGTTTCGATCTCGACCGCGCGCTCGCCTCCGTCGTCGGCCTGCATGCCATCATCCCGCCGGACGCCTTCAGCGCCGAGACGCTCGGGACCGAACGCGCCGGCAACGGCGTCGTGATCGACGATGGGCTGGTGCTCACCATCGGTTATCTCATCACCGAGGCAGAGTCCGTGTGGCTGCATGTCGGAGACGGGCGCGTGGTGGAGGGACATGTGCTCGGCTTCGACGCCGTCACCGGCTTTGGCCTGGTGCAGGCGCTCGGCCAGCTCGACGTCGCCCCCTTGCCGCTCGGTATCTCGGCCGAGACCCGGCTCGGCGACCGCGTCGTGGTCGGCGGCGCTGGCGGACGCACGCGCTCGGTCGCGAGCCAGATCGTGGCCAAGCAGGAATTCGCCGGCTACTGGGAATATCTGTTGGACGAGGCCATCTTCAGCCATCCCGCGCACCCGAATTGGGGCGGCACGGCGCTCCTCAACGAGTGCGGCGAGCTGATCGGCATCGGCTCGCTCCAGCTCGAACGCGAGCGCGACGGCAAGGCCGAGCACGTCAACATGATCGTGCCGATCGACCTGTTGAAGCCGATCCTCGACGATCTGCGCAGGTTCGGTCGCGTCAACAAGCCGGCACGGCCATGGCTTGGACTCTTTTCGACCGAGATCGACAACCGCGTGGTGGTGATCGGAATCTCCGCCAATGGTCCCGCCGCCCGCGCCGAGCTCAAGACCGGCGACGTCATCCTCGCGGTCGACGGCGAGAGGGTCACAAGTCAGACCGGCTTCTACAAGAAGCTGTGGGGCCTCGGCGCCGCCGGCGTCGACGTGCCGCTGACGGTACATCATGAAGGCGTCACCTTCGACGTCACGGTGACCTCGACCGATCGCTTCAAGCTCTTGAAGGCGCCGAAGCTGCACTGACAAGGCGAACTGACGCAGGGAAACGACGATGAGCGAGGCCGTCGTTGACGACATCCTGGCCGTGCTGCCGCCGCTGCTCAATGCGCTGGAAGCGCTCGGCTTCTTTCAGCGCAACCTGCACCCGCCGGCCTTCGCCTCGGTGATGAACGCGATCGGCGCTCCCGACGAGGCGCTGCAAACGGCACGCGGGGCAATCGGGGAATGGCCGGAACACTTCCTCGGGCTGCGCCAGCGGCTCGATCGTGCCTGCGACGAAACGCTCGCCGCCTTTGCCAGCCTGCGCGAGGTCGAGCGCGGCAATGGCGACCTCGTCGCGGTCTTCCGCGCGCTGCGCCATCTGCCGCGCGCGCAGGAGGCACTCTATCCACTGGCGGTGCAGTTTCCGCCGGTGAGCAGCTTCTTCCTCAACGCCGCCATGCGCGAGAATGCCGACCTGTTGTCGCGGCTCGAAGCCGGCGCGGAGGCGCACACCGGCATCATCCACGATCACAACGAGCCCGGCAGCCGCGGCGGCTTTTCGGTCTACGTGCCCGAATATTATACGCCCGATCGCGCCATGCCGCTGGTGATGGCGCTGCATGGCGGCAGCGGCAACGGCCGCGGTTTTCTGTGGAGCTGGCTGCGCGACGCCCGCAGCCTTGGTGCGATACTGGTGGCGCCGACCGCGACCGGCCCGACCTGGGCGCTGATGGGTGACGATTCCGACACGCCCAACCTCATCCGCATTCTCGAAACCGTGCGCAGCCGCTGGACCATCGACGCCTCGCGCATGCTGCTCACTGGCATGAGCGACGGCGGCACCTTCTGCTACGTCACCGGGCTTGACGGCGCCTCGCCCTTCACGCATCTCGCGCCGGTCTCGGCGACCTTCCATCCGCTGATGGCGGAGATGGCCGACGCCACGCGCCTGCAGGGCCTGCCGATCTTCATCACGCACGGCAAGCTCGACTGGATGTTTCCGGTGCAGACCGCGCGGCAGACGCAGGCAGCCCTCGCCGCCGCCGGCGCGAATGTCACCTATCGCGAGATCGACGACCTCAGCCACACCTATCCGCGCGAGATCAACGCGGAGCTGATGCAGTGGCTGAATGGAGAATGAACAACCTCTCCTTACCTGCGCCGCACTGTCGCGGAACAATCCATCCGGGTCGACGTTATCGCCCGTCATTGGAGGTTTCGCGATGCGGATGTTTCTTGGAATGATTTTGGGCGCGCTGCTACTCGGCTGCGGCGTTTATGTATACGACTCCATGCAGACGTCGTCGGTCGCCAATGGCGAGGTCGCGACCACCAATCGCACCATCGTGAACTGGGATGTCGCCAAAGCCGATTGGGACGCGCTACGCGATCGCGCGCACAAGGACTGGGTCCGCATCTCCTCGAAGTAACGACGTGGTATCATGAATGAATGAGGCGCCGTCGCGGGTCCGCGGCGGCGCCTTCGTATTGCGCGGTGAATATCGCTCGGCTCAGTTCATCTTGGCCTTGCGGGCGTCGGCGATGACCTGCTCGAACTCGTTCATGCTGAGCACGCCCGGCACGCGGTACTTGCCGACGATGAAGGAGGGGGTGCCGCGGAAGCCGAAGGCTTCGGCCTGCTCGTTGTTGCGCTTGAGCACGGCGTCGATGTCCTTGGCGTGGTCTCCGAGATCGCGCTTCAACCGATCCATGTCGACGCCGGCCGCCGCGAGCAACTCGTTAATGCGCGGCTCGGTCAATCGCGAGCTGACGCCCATCATGGCGTCATGGGCCTGGTGGTATTTGTCCTGGAATTTCGCCGCGAGCGCCGCCCGCGCCGCGGTGACCGAGACCGGCCCGAGGATCGGCCAGTCCTTCATCACCAGCCTGACCTTGCCGTCGTCCTGGATGACCTGACGCAACTCGGGCTCGAGCTTGCGGCAATAGGGGCAGTTGTAGTCGGACCATTCGATAATGCTGATATTCCCGTCGGGATTACCGGCGACAGGAACATCCGGGTCGCGCAGCACCTTGGCTTCGGTCAGCACCTCGTCTTCGTCGGTCGCCGCGCGCGCCGCGGTGATCCCACCCGCGACAAGGGCGCCCGCTCCAATCAGCGTCAGCGCCGCGCGCCGCGTCGGCACAAGGGCTCTATTCCTGAATTCAGCCATATCTCGTTCCATTTCGGTCCCATCTCCGTCGATACGGTTCGAGACTGGGAATTGTTACAGCTCATATAGAGTGTCGCGGCGCCGATGTCATGGCCACGCTATGCGGGTATCGGGGTCGGCGCTTGCGCAGCCGCAACGCGCGGCAGCATTGTCATCAGCGTCCCGGTCATCGTGGCGATCAACGTGACCTTGCCGTCGTGCTCGGCAAACGCCTTGGCCTCGCAAAAGGTCAACGTGCGGCCGGGCTTGACCACCTCGGCCTTGAAGACGAAACGCTCGCCCCGTGCCGGCGCGAGCAGCGTGGTCTTGAACTCGACGGTGAGGATATCGGCCTCGCGCGGCATCAGGGTGAAGGCGGCGACACCACAGGCATTGTCGAGTCCTGCGGTAATGATGCCGGCGTGGACAAAGCCGTTCTGCTGTGTGAGGGCCGGCGAATGCAGCATGGCGAGTTCAGCCTCGCCCGGCGCAAGGCGGACGATCGCGATGCCGAGCGTGTGCATCGCCGGCTGGCCGTCGAACATGGCGATGGCAGCCGCGCGATAACCGGGGTTCTTCGGTTCGTATGCGGCCATGGCTGAGGCCTCGGCCGGCTCGGTGAGATGCCTCAAGGCGATCTCGCGGATGGCGTCCGTGAACGGCACCGATTTGCGCTGGCTGCGGTCCATGTGCACGCCCGTGATCTCGCAGAACGCGGCGATCTCGCCGGTCTCGGCATTGGTCATATCGTGCCGGAAGCGGATCGATTTGTCGCGGATCTCCAGCAGATGGCTGCGGATCTCGACGATGTCGCCGGCGAGCAGCTCGCTCTTGTAGGTGATGTTCTGCTGCACGGCGGCCATGCCGCGGCCGGAGCCGCGCAGATAGCTCGGCGTCAGCCCGAGGCGGGCGAACAGATTCCAGTTGGCCTCGTCGAATTTGCCGACATACCACATGATGTTCATGTGGCCGACGTGATCGCACTGGCACGGATAGACCGTGCCGCGATAGGTCGCCTCCTGCTCCATCGCAATTCTCCCTGGCCTTTTCTGGCTTTGATTGTTGATACGGTAGCGTATCAACCTCCTCCCGCGTTAGCAATACGGTACCGTATCAAAAATCGGCGAGGCTTCCTGCATGAGTGACGGCAAAGGCGATGTCTGGGTCGAGGCAGGGTTCACCGAGCTCGCCCGATCTGGGGTCGAGGGGGTTCGGGTCGAGGTGCTCGCCAAGAATTTGGGCGTCACCAAGGGCGGCTTCTACCGCCGCTTCGCCGACCGTGCCGCGCTGCTCGGTGCCATGCTGGAGCGCTGGCGCGCGGGGCGCTCCACGGCGATCGCGCAGCAGACGAGTCTCGATGGCCAAGAGCCCCGTGAACGGCTGCGGGCAGTGATCCAGCTCTATTCGGAGCGGCTCAATCCGGACGGGATCGCAATCGAGCTTGCGATCCGGCAATGGGCCCGCTCGGACGAGGGCGCGGCGGCAGCGGTGGCGAATGTGGACGCGGCGCGGCTGAAGCACGTCGCTGAACTCTATCGCGCGACCGGCCTCGATACCGAGGCGGCTGAAGCGCAGGCCTTCCTGTTCTACTGCTTCATCTTCGGCCAGAGCCTGCTGTTCGTCGAGCGCGGCCCGCGCAAGCGATCGCAACTCGTGGCGAAATCGGCCGAGAAGCTACTGGATTAAAGCAAGAGGCCGGAGTTTGGCTCCGGCCTCTGCGTCGTCTTGAAGCCTCAGGCGGCGCCCTTCAGCTTTTTGTTGCATTCGCTGTAATAGCCGCCGCCCTTCTCGATCCACTTCATGCCGCCATTGCCGTTGGTGGTCTTGTTGGCGTTGTACTGGTCGACGCAGGTGTGCAGGCGCCCCTTGCCGGGGGTCTCCTTGGCGTATTTCGGATCGACCGCATTCGGATAGATCGCGGGGCCGGCCGGCAGCGTCGGCGCGGCAGCCGGGGCGGCCTCCTTCTTCGCCTGCTTCGGCTCGGCGGGAGCGGCAGGCGCAGCAGGAGCGGCCGCGGTCGGCGCAGCCGCTGACGTCGCATCCGCGCCGCATTGGGCCTTGCGGAAGTCATTCCACTTCGTGGTGCCGAGCGAGCCGTCCTTCTTGGCGGCCTGGTATTTCGCGCTGCACTCCTGCGAGGTCAGCGCCTGCGCCGGCGCACTCGCCACCAGCGCGGCAAAGCCCGACAGCGCAACTGCACACAGCAACTTTGATTGAATGGTCATCCTTGGTCTCCTCCTTGATCTTCCCCGAGGGAAGTGAACCGAGGATTGCTATCCTAGCGTGCCGCCCGCTCGCGACAAGGAAGCGATGGCTGCTGCCGCCAAAATATAGTGATCCTCCACGTTCGAATTATTCATGTCGCGTTCAGCAACGCCAGTCGACTTTCGCGCCCTTCGCAATTCCCGCAAGAAGAGTGCAGCACCATGACCTTCACCTCCCGCCTCGCCGTCGTCGCTCTCGCCTCGCTGCTCGCCACCGGCACCGCCTTCGCGCAGACCGCCGCGCCGG
Source organism: Bradyrhizobium sp. Kon58 (assembly GCF_055807455.1). Classification (NCBI taxonomy): domain Bacteria; kingdom Pseudomonadati; phylum Pseudomonadota; class Alphaproteobacteria; order Hyphomicrobiales; family Nitrobacteraceae; genus Bradyrhizobium; species Bradyrhizobium sp. Kon58. The sequence continues at coordinate 135,524 of NZ_JBVVOT010000008.1, read as the reverse complement.
CAGCAAAGACCGACACCAAGACCACAACCGCCGCCCCCATGGACAAGAAGGCACCGAAGGAGCACTCGGCCGAGTCACTCGAATGCTCCAAGCAGGCGGATGCCAAGGCATTGAAGGGCAAGGAGCGCAAGAAATTCCGCCGCGAATGCATGAAGGAAGCCAAGGCCGGCGCGACCGCCGCCCCTGCTGCCGAAAAGAAGTAGATCCGTCACGGTCTTCGCCGGCTTCGGCGAGAGGCGCGCGCATTGAGGCATGACGTGGCCGCAATTGTGCGGCTCTCGCTGATTTGCGATAAGGTGGTGTGAAGCAAATCACCGCCTCCCTGCCGTTCGAATGGCCGAGCCGTGCCAAGATCTTGAGCACGGTGGAAACGCTCGTCGTCGGCACCGCCGGGGGGCTCGTATTTCTGCTCGCGGGTTTTCCCGGGGGATTGATCTCGGGCTCGATGATCGCGGTCGGGATCGCCGCGATCGCCGGTCGCCAGCTGACGCTGCCGCCGATCCTGACCCAGACCGTGCTGGTGCTGCTCGGCATTTCGTTAGGGTCAGTCGTCTCGCGCCACCTGCTTCAACAGGTCAGTGCCTATCCGCTCACCATCGGGCTGCTCGCGCTCGCGACCTTCTGCTCGACCTTCGGCTCCAGCTATTATCTCCAGCGCATCCACGGCTGGGACCGCACCTCGGCCTTCCTCGCCGGCAGCCCCGGCGCGCTGTCGCAGATCACGATTTTGGCGGTCGAACGCGGCGCCGACCTGCCGGGCATCGCGGTGGTGCAGACCATGCGCGTCATCATCCTCACAGCGGCACTGCCGATGGTGCTGGCGTTCGCCGGCGTCGCGCCCTCCGTCGCGCCGTCGCTGACGACGACCATCGCCTCGCCGCTCGACCTCGTCGAGCTGGTCGCGGCCTCGCTGGCCGCGGCACTCCTCCTGCGGCTGATCAGGTTTCCGGCGAGCTGGATGTTCGGCGCGATGATCGGCTCAAGCGTGCTGCATGGCGCAGGCTGGGTCGAGGGCGGCCTGCCGGACTGGGTACGCGGCGTGGCGCTGGTCGGCATCGGCGCCCTGATCGGCAGCCGCTTCGCGCGAATGCGGATCAAGACGCTCGCCGGCCACATCAACGCGGCGCTGGGCTCGTTTGCCGTCGCCATCGCCGTCTCCGCGATCTTCGTCGGCATCGTGGCGCTCACCACGCAGGTGAAATTCTCCGACGTCGTGGTCGCCTATGCACCGGGCGCGATGGACGCCATGCTGGCGCTGGCCCTGACGCTGCACATCGACCCGATTTTCGTCGGCGCCCATCATCTCTCGCGTTTCGTCTTCGTGACGATCGCGACGCCCGGCATCGTGCACCTGTTCGGCCGGACGCAGGACGACGTGGATGATTGAGCGTCAGCGCTTCGCCGTTGCAACGAATCCCCACGCGGCGATCGCAGCCATCAGGAGCGAGATCAGCAAATTGTAGCCGGCCAGCGAGAGGCCGAGGAAGCGCCACTGCACCTCGTCGCAGCGGACCACCTTCACGGTGTCGAGCCGCGACAACAGGTCGGTGGCGCTGCCGAGATTGACGACGGGACCGGAGCAGTCAGTCGGCCCCTTCCAAAAGGCCCACTCGACGCCGGCGTGATAGGTGCCGAGCCCGGCATTGGCGAGGCTCGCCAGCACAAGGATCGCGAGGCCCGCGAGCAGCAGCGGCCTCGGCGCACTGCTCCGCGCCGCGAATGCGATGAGCAGGCCGAGCGGGATCGCGAGGTAATAGGCGTAGCGCTGCTCCAGGCAGAGCGGACAGGGCACGATCCCGAGCACCAGCTGGAAGAACCAGGCGCCCGCGATGGTCGCGGCTGCAATCAACGTGACCGCGAGCGAAGCGACCAGCGCGGGGCTCGTGGCCGCCGGTTTGAATGCAGGTATTGCGGCACTCTGGGTCGTCACGGCAGCCTCTTTTCGATGGGTCGCTTTCCAAGGCTGTAACCCCGGCTCATGCGGCTGTCGAGAACGGCCGGGATCACTTTAGCGCGGGTTGACCCCGCTTGGTCCATGGCTATAGTCCGCCGGCTTCGCGACGCCCGCTTAGGGCGGACCGAGGGCCCCTGTGGCGGAACTGGTAGACGCGCTCGACTCAAAATCGAGTTCCGCAAGGAGTGCTGGTTCGATTCCGGCCAGGGGCACCAGCCTTCGCTGCTTCGCAGCTACGGCTTGGCAAGCCGGGCTAAATCCTAGCCATGCGAAGCAGCGAAGGCTGTCCCGCCGAAGCCATGGCGAAGGCGGACTGGTTCAACGAGTCCAGTACCTCCCCCTCCCTAGCAATCGTCACATCCCACCTGTATAAACCGGTAGCTTCTTCCGCAATTCGAAGGAGCTCATATGAACGACCTGCACACGTGGCTTTCGCAACAGCACCACGGCCTGCGCACCTTCCGGATCTTTCAGCAAAAGCTCGAGACGCTCGGCCGCGACGACCCCGAACAGCGCGGCCTGTGCCGTCTGTTGAGCGGTCTCGTCGGCAGCTATGTCGAGACGTTCGATGAGGCTCCGCTACCCGTCGAGGTCGCTGACGGCGCCTATCATCGCCTGCTGACGCTGGTCGCAAGCCTCGACCTCGAGGGCGACACCAGCCGGCGGCTCGCGGACATCAACCGGGTTGCGACCTGCGAACTCTGGCAGTGACGAGAGCGGGCCGCCATACGGCTCACATCCGCATCCCTGGGACACTTCGCCAGGAGAGGGCCGCGTGCTTCCCCGCACGAGCCTTCCTCGACGGGTTCGACTTCGCAGAGCCAGTCCCTATATCGTGCGGCAACGTATGTTGATGCAGCGAGCAGCTTCGATGGCCAGGAGACGCGCGACGGAAACGGACGCCGACGACCTCCCCCGCTTCTTCGTCTGGGTCCGGGGCCTCGAAGGCCCCGAACCGCAGAAATGGATGGCGATGGATTTCGGCGTCGGTGACTGGAAACGGCCGCTCGTGCTCGCCTATCTGGAGCTGCCGGAGGGCGAGCGACACTTGCCGTTGTCGGCGCTGGCCCGGCGATATCCGCCGCCGCGGGGAGAGGCTTCGTAGAGGGGCCATCCTGGACGGACGCGAGGATCTCGCCGGCCCTCAACCCAGGGCGAGCAACCGCATCACTGGCAGTACTGCTTTCCGCCATAGGTATAACATTTGCCGCCTTCGTTGCTGGCCGGAGCAGACGGCGCGCGCGGGTTCGGTTCGTGGCGGGATACCGGCTTTGGTTTCTGGGGTGGCGTATCAGGACGCCGCTGGCATACCCCCTGGGTATCCAGCACGAAATTGTTGTCACAGACGATCTGGACGCAGCGGTCGCCGACCGCCTTTTGCCCCCTCGCACAAACCAGGGGACAGATGCGATCGGGCCGGGCGCGCACCGCATCGAGCGCGTCGAGGCTTGCAACCTTCACATCGAACTTGGTGCCGGCATATCTGTTGAAGCTGTCGAGCGCCTTTTGCGACGGGGTCGTCCAGGCGCCATCGGCCGCACCGGGATCGCAGCCGACGCGCTTCAGGTGCGCCTGGAGCAGGCGGGCGACGTCCGCAGGATCCATCGCCGGCGCAGTGGTCGGCACCACGGCGACAGCAGGAGGCGGCGCGGCGGGCGGGGTCAGAGCGGCAAGCGTAGCCTGGCGCTCGCGCTGTTCCTGTTCGCGCCTTGCGGCCTCGATCTGCTGCTGCGCATTGAGCGCGGCCTGCTTCTTCGCCTGCTCGACCTGAACTGCCGCGTCCTCGGCCTGCCGGCGCGCCTCCGCAACCTGCCGCCGGGCATCGTCGAGCTCACGCTTGGCCTGGTCTGCGATGCGTTGGCGCTCCTTCTCCAGATCGCGCCGGACCTGCTCGGAGATCTGCTGCGTGGCCCGTTCGGTCTCGCGCGCCGCCTGCTCCTCGATCTGTTTCCTGAAATCGTCGCTCTTCTGCCGGACCTGCTGCTCGGCCTGCCGCTGTACGGCATCGGCGTTCTCGCTGATTTTTTCTGCGGCCTCGAGCTTGTCGAGCGCCGCATGCGCAAAGTTGGCATAGATGCCGCTGGCATGAACAGCGAGAAAGGAAAGCCAAGCCTGCTTGGTGCCGGCCTGCGCTGCAAGCTCATAATCCCGCCGGGCTCCCGCGTTCGGATCGACCTTTGGGGCAACCGGCGGCACCAGCGCCACGGTATCGCCGCCGAGCGATCCGTAGACGAAGGGCTCCTGCCGCCGCCCCGTGCTCTTCAGCACCTCGTCGCGAACCCGGCCAAGCGTCAGGCGAAGATCGAGGCCCGGCGTCGCCAAATGATTGAGAAGCGCGGTCGCAAACGGGCTGTGCGCACCGTCGCCGTCGCCAGCGACCGCGCCGGCCTTGGCGGCGAACGCAATCAGCGTATCCGCCGTCGCGGGCTCGATCTTGGCAAGGCCGCGGTTCATCGAACGCGTGGCGACACTGCGTGTCATCCGCTCCGCAAACGGGTTGTCGCGGCAGGCATCGAGGATGACGAGCCGCAGCCGCTTCGCCGGATTTATCGCCTGGAGAATCCGGTCCAGCGGGACCGCCTCGTCCTCGACGTCGAAATCGCTCTGCAGCCTGGCGTCAGCCGGAATCAGGAAGTTCGCGCCGTTCACCTCGATGCCGTGACCGGCGTAATAAACTACCGCCATATCGGAATCTGCAGCAACTGCAGCAAAATCGCGCACCGCCCGCCGCATCTCGATAACGCCGAGATCCCGGCGCAGCTCGACGACGTCGAACCCCATGCGCTTGAAGACGTCGCTGATGGCGGCCGCGTCGTTGTCGGGATTGGCCAGCCGCGCGACGCTCTGGTAGTTGGACACGCCAAGGACCAGCGCCACCCGCTTGTCGGCCTGCGCGGTCGACGCCGCGACCAGCATCCACAAGACCGATAGCGCCAGCCGGCAGGCCAACCGGCTCGAGCGCAACGTCGGGACTGAAGGGCTCAATCGGACCATGATGCGGGCTTCGTTCCACGCTTCGGCGATGGGCTGCAATCTGTATGAATAGTATTTCGGTAGCGGTCCGCCCTCAGGTCTGTGCCATCGATCACATATCAGCCCGGCCTTCAGGCGGACGGTCGCCGCCGCGCCGCGTCCTGCCGGCGACTCCCTGCCCGAAATGATAGTGGAAGGGGCATGGCATTGGGAAGCCGTCCTGCAACCTTCCGCAGATACTTGCCTCCCCCGGGCGCTTGAGCTTCTATGTCGACATAAATCGCTCTTGCTTCATTGGCCGCCAAGGGGTTTCCAGACAAGGGGTGTTCAGAATGATCCGTCCTTTCATGACAATTGTGTTGTCGCTCGCAACCTTCGCCCTGTTGCTGCTTTCCGACACTGCCGGCGCCGACAAGATGCGCCCGGGCTACAAGAGCTACCAAAACGCTCACGGTTTGAATGCCAACACCGCTTGCCGTCGCCCGCATTTCAACATCTGCCAGGGTTGCAATGTCGTCATCCCGATGCGGGTCGCGCAGGATCGCGGTTGCGGGTTCAATTTCCAGTCGCTGGGTCCGTTCGTGGGCCAGGACGTCGTCGTCGCTCCGGCGAACGGGTCTTACAGCCTGGTCAACTCGACAAAGGCTGTGTACCGGCCGAACTCCGGCTTTACGGGCAGCGACCGCTTCGAGAGCCGTCTCTACTTCGAGGACGGTGCCGGCAAGCGCACGTTCCTGAATCTGAAAGTCAACGTCAACGTCGTTCCCAGCCTGTGAGCTGCCGAGGCACCGTGCCCTCGGCACCGGTCTCAATCGCCCTCACAGCTGCCGCTGCATGAATCGGCTCCGCCGGACGGACGTGCGCGGCCGCGCGGGCTCGGCTCCTGGCGCGATACCGCCTTCGGCTCCTGGCGCGACACCGCCTTTGGCTTCTGCGGCGGCGGATCGGGACGCCGGCGGCACACGCCCTGGGCATCCAGCACGTCATTGCCGTCGCAGACGATCTGGACGCAACGATCGCCTTCTGCCTTTTGTCCCTTGGCGCACACCAGCGGACAGACACGATCGGGCCGGCCGCGCACCGCATCGAGCACGTCGAGGCTTGCAATCTTGACGTCGAATTTGGTGCCGGCGTTTCGGTTGAAATTGTCGAGCGCCTTTTGCGACGGCGCCGTCCAGGCACCGTCGGTAGTCCCGGGATCGCAGCCGACGCGCTTCAGATGGGCCTGGAGCAGGCGGGCGATGTCCGCGGGATCCATTGCCGGCACGACAACGGGCGCAGGGGCAGGCGCAGCCGGCGGAGTTAGCGCGGCGAGTGTGGCCTGTCGCTCCCGCTCGCGCTGTTCCTGTTCGCGCCTTGCGGCCTCGATCTGCTGCTGCGCGTCCAGCGCGGCCTGCTTCTTCGCCTGCTCGACCTGAAGGGCCGCGTCCTCGGCCTGCCGGCGCGCCTCCGCAACCTGCCGCCGGGCATCGTCGAGCTCGCGCTTGGCCTGGTCGGCGATGCGTTGGCGCTCCTTCTCCAGATCGCGCCGGGCCTGCTCGGAGATCTGAAGCTTGGCCTGTTCGGCCTGGCGCGCAGCCTGCTCCTCGATCTGCTTCTTGGCGTCCTCGTTCTTCTGCCTCGCCTGCTGTTCGGCTTGCCGCCTCAGCAAGTCCGCGTTTTCACGGGCCTTCTCCGCCGCATTCAGCTTGTCGAGGGCCGCATGAGCAGACGCAGCGTAGAGGCCGCTACCGTGAACGCCGAGAAACGACGTCCATGCCTCCCTTGTGCCGATCTGCGCTGCAAATTCGTAGTCCCGCTGGGACTCCGCGTCCGGATCGATCTTTGGGGCAATTTGCGGCACCAGCGCCACCGTGTCGCCGCCGAGCGATCCGTAGACGAAGGGCTCCTGCCGCCGCCCCGTGCTCTTCAGCACCTCGTCGCGAACCCGGCCAAGCGTCAGGCGAAGATCGAGGCCCGGCGTCGCCAAATGATTGAGAAGCGCGGTCGCAAACGGGCTGTGCGCACCGTCGCCGTCGCCAGCGACCGCGCCGGCCTTGGCGGCGAACGCAATCAGCGTATCCGCCGTCGCGGGCTCGATCTTGGCAAGGCCGCGGTTCATCGAACGCGTGGCGACACTGCGTGTCATCCGCTCCGCAAACGGGTTGTCGCGGCAGGCATCGAGGATGACGAGCCGCAGCCGCTTCGCCGGATTTATCGCCTGGAGAATCCGGTCCAGCGGGACCGCCTCGTCCTCGACGTCGAAATCGCTCTGCAGCCTGGCGTCAGCCGGAATCAGGAAGTTCGCGCCGTTCACCTCGATGCCGTGACCGGCGTAATAAACTACCGCCATATCGGAATCTGCAGCAACTGCAGCAAAATCGCGCACCGCCCGCCGCATCTCGATAACGCCGAGATCCCGGCGCAGCTCGACGACGTCGAACCCCATGCGCTTGAAGACGTCGCTGATGGCGGCCGCGTCGTTGTCGGGATTGGCCAGCCGCGCGACGCTCTGGTAGTTGGACACGCCAAGGACCAGCGCCACCCGCTTGTCGGCCTGCGCGGTCGACGCCGCGACCAGCATCATAGCAACCGCCAGCGCAACACGGCCGGCGAGATGCTGCAGGCGGGACATCGGAGCCGGTGGGATCAATCCGACCATGGTGCAGGCTTCAATCCGTAAGGAGTCCTTAGGCAGGCTCCGGGAAGATTTCGAGGGTCTCCTCCCCTAAGTCAACCCGTCTGTGGCCTACCTCACTTCCCCCGTGCCGCCGTCTGCGTCAGGCCGACCTCCGGTGGCATGGCTGCGGCCGGCGAAGCTCGACGTGATCCAGGGGCCCTATCAGCAGTTCTTCAAGAACAATGCCGGTACCGCGCGCACCGTCATGCAGCGACTGCCGAGCCCGCCTATGCCGCCGGACAAGCCGGCCGCGACGAAGCAGTAGGCATCGCGTCGGGAACGCCAGAGCGATGCATTGCGCCCCCAAGATCTTGCGCCCCCATGATTATGGGTGTCGCGGCGCCCGCACCGCGGCTAAACTTGGCCCTGCGCCGCGGGGGACACGCGGTGCAGGACGATGATCATGACCGAACAGGGCGAGACGGGTGAAGCCATCACCATCCTCCTCGTCGAGGACGACGCGCCGACCTGCTGGCGGCTCCACGACGCGCTGGTCAAGGCCGGCTACGAGGTGCGCAGCGCCGGCACGCTCGCGGAGGCCCGCGCCGGACTCGGCGAGCGGGCGCCGCGCGTGCTGCTCACCGATCTGCGGCTGCCCGACGGCCACGGCGTCGAGCTGATCCGCGAGACAAGGCAACGCTTTCCCGACACCGAGATCATGGTGATCTCGGCGCTCGGCGACGAAGAGAGTGTGATCTCCGCGATCACGGTCGGCGCCACCGGCTATCTCCTGAAGGATGCGTTCCCCAACGATATCGCCACCACCGTGCGCGATCTGGTCGCCGGCCATTCGCCGATCTCGGCCTCGATCGCCCGTTTCATCGTGCGCAGAACGCAAGGTACCCCGCAGAATGCGGCCGAGCCTCCGCCGGGTCCGGCCCTCAACACCGCAAGGCTCACCCCACGCGAGATCGACATCCTCTGGGGCATCGCCAAGGGTTTCAGCTACGCCGAGATCGCGAGCCATCTCGGCCTGTCCAGGCAGACCGTGCCCGGCCACATCAAGAACATCTATCGCAAGCTCGAAGTGCACACCCGCAGCGAAGCGGTGTTCGAAGCGGTGCAGCAGGGCCTGATCAAGCTGTGAGCGAGATCGCGGCGAAGGCACCGGTCAAACCCGCGCGACGCCGGTTGCTGGTCTCGCGACTCGTGCCCTATCTGCTGCTCCAGGCGCTGATATTGGTCGCGACCGTCCTCGGGCTGCGGCTGCTCCAGCCCAGCGATCCCGACGACTTTGCGCTGAGCGAATTCTCGCTGCGCGAGGACGGCGTGGCGCGTCCCGTGACGTTGCCGCATTTCACGTCGTCACGCTATTCCCTGGCCGACCCGCCGCTCTACACCGGCGCCTTCACGTTCCGCCGCGGCGACGCGGCGTCGGGCTGGTCGGTATTCCTGCCGCGCTTCAGCAACGCGGTGGAGGTCGCAATCAACGGCGTCGTCATCCTGGATTCCCGACGCGATGCCAACGCCAACCGGCCCGACCGCAACACTCCGCAGATCGGCTCGATCCCGTCCTCGCTGCTGCGCGAGGGCGCGAACGAGATCACGGTGCAGCTGTTGGTTTGGGGACCGCTCAAGGGCTTTCTCGACACCGTCTATGTCGGGCCGGATGCGGCCTTGCGCCCGGCCTACGAGACACGCACGCTGATGTTCGTCACGTTGCCCGTGGTGTTCTCCGCCTGGCAATCGATCCTCGCCGTCATCCTGGCGATCATGTGGCTGATGCGCCGCCGCGAGCCGGTTTACGGCGTCCTGGCCGTGGCGATGGTGCTCGGCGTGGTGCAGGCCTTCGCGCCGCCGCCGGTGCCCCCCGTCAACACCTCCCGGCTCGCCGCAGTGTTGCTCGCGTCCGCACCGATCGAGAGCGCCCTGGTCGTCGTCTTCGGCGTGCTGTTCTTCGGCTGGCGCTGGCCGCGTTACGGCATGCTGCTGTTCGCGCCGGGGCTCGTCGTGTTCGGTGTCGGACTGATCGCCGGCCCGCCGCTGCCGCGCATTCTGTTTCTCCTGTTGGGGATTCCCACCGTCGGGCTCTGCCTGCTCCTGATGGCCTGCGTCACCGCTGCCGCAGTGGTGCGGCGGCAGGACGCGGCAAGCTTCACGCTCGGCTGCGCGGTAACCATCGTGCTGATATGCTGGGTCCACGACATGCTGTCGGTGTTCGAGATCGTGACCGACGAGCGCATCTTCCTGTCGCGCCTGTCCTATTCGGCGATGCTGGTCGCGATCGGCGCCGGCTTGACCTGGCGGTTCGCGCGCGCGCTGAACCAGGTCGACAGCTTTGCCGGCCAGCTCGTAACGCGCGTACGGGAGGCCGAGGAGCGGCTGAAGGCGAGCTTTGCCCGCGAGGAGGAGCGTGCACGGGCCGCCGCGCTTGCCAATGAGCGCACGCGGCTGATGCGCGACCTGCATGACGGCCTCGGCGGCCAGCTCATCAGCATCGTGGCACTGTCCGAGCGCGGGCACGAGGGCGCGACCCATCACCGACGCCGCCCGTGCGGCGCTGAAAGACCTCCGCCTCGTCATCGACTCCATGGACGACATCGGCGGGGACCTGATGCTCGCACTCGGCTCCTGGCGCGAGCGCGCGGCCGCACAATTGCGACCGCACGACATCGCACTGGACTGGCACGTGGCGACGCCGCAGGGGCTGCCGCTGCATCCCGAGCTCAGGCCATGGCATGTCATCCAGATCGTGCGCATCCTCGACGAGGCCGTGACCAATGCGGTCAAGCACGCAGAGGCCCGCCGCATCGCGGTCACCATCGAGACGGTCGACGGAGGTCAGGGACCGTACGGTGTGATCAGGGTCGCGGATGACGGCAAGGGCTTTGCGAACGGTTGTGCGCCGGTCGGCAGCGGCGGGGCCACCGACGCGAGCCAGACCGCGCGGGGCCTTCGCAACATGAGGAGCCGTGCCGCGCGCTGCGGGGCGATGCTCGATCTCGGTTCGGATTCCTCAGGCACGCGCGTGCGGCTGCAATTACCGCAGATTTTCCCCGACAGCGATGCCGCCGTCGGCTGAAAAGCCCCCTCTCCGAACGTGTGGGACGCGCGGAGAGAGGGACGGGCCGGATGATTTGCCTGCGGAGGACGGGGGGTTCGTCCGCACGGCTCCTTCGCCCGAACTCTTTCGTTGTTCTCAGCGCACGCCCACGCGATTGACCGGACCACCGCGATTCATCGGCGTGCCCGCGCGTACGCCGACACCGGGCGCACCGACCCCGGGTGTCGCCACGGCGACCGCGGCGGCCGGCGCTACCCTCACCGCTGCCGCCGGTCGTACCACGCAGCCTTTGGGTATGCCGACCGTCTTGCAATAGACCACCGCTTGCGCCGGGCTCGTGCCCAGCGACACCATCGCCGAACCTGCCAGCGCCAAAATCGTCAACCCGGCGCTCAGCGCTCCCGCTCTTTTCGACATCTTGCTCTCCTGCTTGCCGTTCGGCGTCCCGATGCAATCACCGGGTCTCGCAGCCGACGTGCAGCCTGAATGACAAAAGACGGCGCGCTGATACATGCCATGAAAATGGGGGTACGGCGGCGGGACGGGCTGGCCGATGCCATGAACATGGCATGGACCTGCGCCCGGCGGTCGCGAGATGGTCCGGCCCGCTTGATCCCAGGCGGGACCAACGACATTCCCAAGGAGGTGTTTTATGAAGATTTCGGTTCTTGCCGTGCTGCTGCTCGCCGCTACCGCCCAGACCGCCGCTGCGCAATCCGGTCCGACCCCGCAGGAGCAGATGACCTGCCGAAGCGACGCGAGCAAATTCTGCGCCGAACACATCGGCAAGCCGCCGCAGATGAATGCCTGCCTGCGCGAGAACAAGTCGAAGCTTTCGGACGGCTGCCGCAAGGTCGTGGAGTCGCACGGCGGGTGAGTGGTCGCCGTCCACAGCACAAATCTCGCCGGTGTTGCGTCAGACCATAGCCGTCGATGCGCCCGTCATAGATCGCGCGCGACGGCGAGGACGGACCTAATCGTCGTCGCCGAATAGCCTGATCTGCGGAAAGCCGCCGCGCGGCCGGCTCGGGACCTCGCGCGCATCGGCATCTTCGCGGATGTTGCGCGCGACGTCGTCCCAATCGGTCCGGTCGCGCATCCCACGCGGCTCGCGGGAATCGTAATGACGTCGCTCGGCCCAGCGCTCACGGCGCTCCGTCCGGCGCCGTTCAGACGTGGCCCGCTTGACGTCAGAATCCCTGGCCTTGGCAAAGGCGTTGTCGGGTGGGGATGACGGCTCTGTCGACGCCTGCTGTGCAGCAGGTTTCGCGAGTTGCGGAGGCGATGCCGGCGCTGGCTTGGGCGGCTCTACCGCAGCCGCTTGCGAGGGCTGTTGCGCCGGCTGTTCAGCGTTGGCCTGAGTGGTCTGCGTGCCGGGCTTCGCAGCTTCGGATTTTGCTTCAGGCGTGGACTCGGGTTTAGCGTCGGATTTGGCTTCGGCCTGCGCTGGCGCGGCGACCATGGCGCCGAAGGCTTGCGAGCCGGTGAGATATTGCAAGCGCTCGGATGGCGCGTCCGTCGTGGCGGGCTTGGCGTCGGCGCGTTGCGCCATCTTGCTGGTATCAGGCCCCTGCTTGGGCGAGACCGGATTCATGATATTGCCGGCGACAATGCCGCCACCGAGACCAATGGCTATGGCTGCGACGATGGTTCCTGCACCGACGAAATAGGCTGTCGAGGCGCGCATTGGTCCACTCCCTCTTTGGAGCGGGCAACGCCTGTCGATTGCCGGATGTTCCCGATATAGCCGCAATTCCGGAAGGAACTTGCGCGTCAGATCTGCTGCGCCACCTTCTCGAGCCCGATGATGCGGGCGAGTTTGCGCACTTCCTCTTTCTGGTCGTCACGCAGCTGGAACAGCAGCGGCATCGCGGCCGACTTCAACTGCTGGACCTCGTCGCAATTGGGATCGATCGGAACACCCTGCACGTTCGGATTGGACAGCTTGTTTGCCGAGATCTTGCGGACAACATTGCGCAGCGCGGTTTCGACCGAGGGCCAGTAATATTCTTGCGACGACGACAACTTCAGACGGTCCCTGATGCCCGCGATCTGCACGTCGGACAGCAGCGAATAGGATTTCTGCGGCTGCGGCTTGGCGACGACCTTCGGCTTGGCCGGGACTTCGACGGCAGGAATCTCTGCAGCGGCCGGAGCCTCGTTCACGCTCGCCTTGGGCATCGGGAAATCGGATGGCGTGGCGGCGGCAAACGCCTGGCGCAGCGGCTCGGTCAGCACCGGCATTTGCGAGAGCTTGTCGGCAGGGACCTGGACCGGATCGAACGCGGCCGAGGCCAGTGCGAGCGTGGGAACCAGACGATCGGCCTTGGCGGCCCGATTGGTTGCAAGCGGCTTGGGTGCCGGCGCCTGCGTGATCATCTCGGCGCTGACGCTGGGCACGCTGTCGCGGCCGAGAATGGCGGTGGTGGCGGCGCCGAGGACGAGGAAGCAGGTCAGCACGACAATGGTGATGGCTTTCGACAAACGTCTCTCCGCAACCGGCTTCAAGTCCACGTGATCACTGCCCGGAAACTGGGCGAAAATTAAGGCTTAACCGTGCCATCGCAGCGGCAATCGCGCGGACTGCGGCGACATGACATTGAAAGCTCAACAAAATCAGGCAGCTATCGCCAGATCGTAGGCGTCCTGGATGTCGGCCACGATCTCCGAGGCCTCCCAGACTCCGCGCGGCTCGACCGATTGCAGCGCCACCGTCCAATTGCCGCCCCGGCGGGTGCGCGGGACGCTGACGATGTCGAAGCGCACATTGCGGCACAGCGGATGGCGGGCCAGCGCATGGGCTACGCGAACACGAATCTCGTCCAGCGAAGCCGCCGTCTTGGCGTTCAGAAAATCGAAGTCCATCGCCTGTCCCTCTCGGTCCTGATTGGCGGCCGTGAGAGGGATTCTTGCCGGGCGTTGGTTAATCTGCCGTTAAGTGGGGGCCTCTAAGGAGCGCTCGATTAACCGTGAGGGGGGCGACGGGCCCTGTCGGTCTCCGCATTTTTACGGGGAAAGGCGGCCACCCGCCTCCCGATACTCCGCGACCGTCCGCGCGACGAGACCGTTGACCTCCATCACTTCGGTCACACCCGATATCGAATGCCCGCCGCTCCAGATATCGCGCCAGCGCTTGGGGCGGCTCTCGCGTGCGTTGACGTCGATGTCCTTGCCGATGTCGATCGCGCCGCGCGCCGGCAGATCGTCGGGGTCGAGACCGGCCGCGACGATCGACGGTTTGAGCATGCTGGTCTGCAGGCCCGTGAACGCGGTGGTCAGCAAAATGTCGTCCGCGCTGCCGTCGACCAGCATGCGCTTGTGACGCTCGTCCGCCATGCTCTCGCGCGTCGCGATGAACTTCGTGCCCATGTAGCCGAGATCGCAGCCGAGCACTTCGGCAGCGCGCAATGCGTGGCCGTCGCTGATGCCACCCGCGAGCACGATGATGCCATCGTAGAACGCGCGCACCGCGCGGACGAAGGCGAACGGGTTGAGCCAGCCAGTCTGCCCGCCTGCGCCCGCGGTAAGCAGCACGAGCCCGTCGGCACCTGCTTCCGCCGCGCGTTCGGCGTGGCGGATCGAGGCAACATCCGCAAGCACCAGCGCGCCGGCTTCATGCAGCGGCTTCAACACCGGCGCGGGCGATCCAACGGAGGTAATGACGAGCTCCGGCTTGTGGCGCAGCAGCACGGCGAGATCCTGCTCCAGCCGTGCATTGGAGCGGTGCACGATCAGGTTTGGGCACAGCGGCGCGGCCTTGCGGCCGGTTTGATCTTCATGCCGCAGCAGCCGCGCTTCGATGTCGGTGAGCCATTCATCGAGTTGTTCGGTGCTACGGCAATTCGCGCTGGGGAAGCTGCCGATCACGCCGTTGCGGCACGCCGCGACCATGAGCTCGACGCCCGACACCAGAAACATCGGCGCGGCAATCAGTGGCAGGGCGAGACGCCCGTGGAAACGTTGCAGCCGATCCGACGTCACGCATGCCTCCCCTCGCGCGGGCTTTGTCGTTCCATCCCGCATTCCCTATGCTAGCGTTGCGGCAAACATTGGCACGCCAGAAGCCGATGACAAAGCAGCGAGGAAACATATGTCCGATCCGCTCCACGCATCCTCACCGACTTGCGCGCAGGCGCTGCGGGCACTGTCGCGCTATCCCGGCCGAACTGCTTTCGCATGGCCCGGCGGATCGCTGAGCTATCAGGGCACCATCGACCTGATCGGACGCATCCAGGGCGTGTTCATGCGCCTTGGATTGCAGCCCGGCGCGCGCGTCGCCTTCCTCACCGCGAACCGCGCCGACACCTGGTGCGCCGGCGTCGCCGCGCAATTGTCGCGGCTCTGCGTCACCGGGCTGCATCCTTTGGGATCGCGGGGAGACCAGCTGTTCCAGCTCGAGGATTCCGGGGCCGAAATGCTGGTGGTCGATGCGGCCGCCTTCCGCGATCGCGGCGGCGAGCTCGCCGCGCAGGCGCCCTGGCTCAAGGCGGTCTTCACCATGGGACCGGCCGACTATGGCGTCGACCTCTTGCAGGCGATCGAGAGCGAAGGCCATGCCAGCGCGCATTGCCTCGCCGGACCCGACGATCTCTCGACGCTGAATTACACCGGTGGCACGACCGGAAAATCCAAGGGCGCGTTGCGCTACCACCGCGAAAATGCCGGGGCCGCGGCCGCTATCCTCGCCGATTTCGAGATCCCCGATGGCGCGCGCTATCTCGCCGTCGCCCCGATCAGCCATGTCGCCGGCACGAAGGTGCTGCCGACCCTGATGCGTGGCGGCACCGTACACATGCTGAAGGGTTTTGATCCCGAGGCGGTGCTGGCGACGATCGCACGCGAGCGCATCAACTTCACGCTGTTCGTGCCGACCATGATTTATGTGCTGCTCGATCATCCCGCGTTGAGCAGGACCGACCTCTCCTCGCTCGAACTGGTGCTCTATGGCGCCTCCGCGATGTCACCGAGCCGGCTGATCGAGGGGATCGAGCGCATCGGGCCAGTGTTTTCGCAACTCTACGGCCAGACCGAATGTTATCCCATCTCGGTGTTGCGCAAGGCGGATCACGATCCCAACAGGCCGGAGCTGTTCCTGTCATGCGGTTTCCCGATGGCGGCGTGCGAGGTCAAGATCCTCGACGACAACGACCAGGAAGTGAAGACGGGCGAAGCCGGCGAAATCTGCGTCCGCGCTCCACACGTCATGGCGGAATACTGGAAGCGGCCGGACATCACCGCCGAGACGCTGAAGAACGGCTGGGTGCACACCGGCGACATCGCTCGCAAGGACGATCGCGGCTACATGTTCATCCTCGACCGCAAGAAGGACATGATCGTCTCCGGCGGCTTCAACATCTTTCCGCGCGAGGTCGAGGACGTACTGTCGCAGCATGCGGACGTAGCCATGGTCGCGGTCGTCGGCATCCCCGACGAGAAATGGGGCGAAGCCGTCACCGCTGTCGTCGTCCTGCGCGAAGGCGCAAAACCTGACGCCGATGAACTGATCAATCTGGTGAAGACGCGAAAAGGCTCGGCCCATGCGCCGAAGCAGATCCAGTTCGTCAAGCAACTGCCGATGACCGGCGTCGGCAAGGTCGACAAGAAGGTGCTGCGCGCGAGCTTTTGGAGTGAACGGGGCCGGATGGTGGGATAGATGAGGTGCCTTACCGCTTCTCGATCACAAGGCTTTGCACGGCGCGGCCGAAATAGCCCTGCCGATCGGCGAGCCGCGACATCGCGAGCCCGGCACCATCGGGACCGATCCAGGAATCGCCGTCGAGCAGGATCCATTCGCCGATCGGCTGGCGCGAAAAGCTCACGGTGAGGTCGGCGTTGATATAGGTCCAGGCGCGGAAATCGAGCGACGAGGCGGTGCCGTTGGAAAAATCGGCCGCAACCACGGCGCGCATCGCCTGCGAGAGCGGTTCGCCTGCGATCAGGGGATGGTCGACGCGAAACCAGATCGCGCCGGCGCCGGCCTGGCCGAAGCGGCCGCGCGCGGCGCGCATCGACACGGATCGTACGAACGGGCTGGTGGCGGCATGACCGTCCTCGAGCAGCGAGTCCTCCGGGGACGGCAGCGTAACCGGCAGCGCCTTGACGTCTCCGGGCAGCGTCAGCGCCTGGCGCTTGATCTTGAGCACGGTGGCGCCGACCACCTGGACGCCGTCGGCGAACAGCTTGACCCCGCAGAGCTGGATCTTGCGGCCCTCGCGCAAGATCTCGGTGGCGATCGTGAGCGGCGCCACCGGCACCGGGCGCATCAGGTCGATGGTGACGCGCGCGATGTCCATTGCAACTGGCGTCGGAATGCGCTCAGCCGCCCACGTCACCAGCGAGGCCGGCGCCGAACCGTGCTGCATACGCCGGTCCCACGGGCCCGCGGCATCCGGGCTGGTGACGACGCTGTCGCCGTCGACGCGGTAGATGGGGGTCATCGGTTCTCCGTGATGCACATCCGGCGCTCAGCGAGAGCTGTCGTCCCGGCCCCCCGTGCGCAATTGCGCACTAGGCCGGGACGACTAAGATCACAACGGCGGATCGACCGCCTCGTCGTATTCCTTCTTGAAGCGCGCGATCATTTCGGCGGCGGGCACGATGCCGTCGATGCTGCCGACGCCTTGGCCTGAACCCCAGATTTCCTTCCAGGCTTTTGGCTTGGCACGCTCGCCGGAGGCATCAGTGCCGAAGTTCATCTTGGAGGGATCGGACGTCGGCAGGTTCTCCGGATCCATGCCGGCGGCGAGAATCGACGGCTTCAGATAGTTGCCGTGCACGCCGGTGAAGAGGTTGGAATAGACGATGTCGTCGGCCGTCGCGCCCGCGATCATTTCCTTGTACTTCTCGACCGCATTGGCTTCCTTGGTGGCGATGAAGGCCGAGCCGATATAGGCAAAGTCGGCGCCGAGAATGCGCGCGGCGCGGATCGCCTTGCCGTTGCCGATCGCGCCCGACAGCGCGATCGGGCCGTCGAACCATTTTCGAGTTTCGGCGACGAACGCCAACGGTGAGATCGTGCCGGCATGACCGCCCGCGCCCGCCGCGACCAGGATCAGGCCGTCGGCACCCTTCTCGATCGCCTTGTGCGCGAATTTCTGGTTGATCACGTCGTGGAAGACGATGCCGCCCCAGCCGTGCACGGCCTGATTGAGCTCCTCGCGCGCGCCGAGCGACGAGATGATCATCGGCACCTTGTACTTGGCGCAGAGCTGCATGTCATGGTCGAGCCGGTTGTTCGACTTGTGCACGATCTGGTTGACCGCAAACGGCGCCGACGGCTTGTCGGGATGCGCGCGGTCATAGGCCGCGAGCTCTTCGGTGATGCGCGCCAGCCACTCGTCAAGCAGCTCCGGCGGCCGTGCGTTCAGCGACGGAAACGAGCCGACCACGCCCGCCTTGCACTGCGCGATCACGAGATCGGGCACCGAGATGATGAAGAGCGGCGAACCGATCACCGGGATCGACAGGCGTCCCCTAAACAAGGCAGGCATGGACATTGCGGAACGGTCCTCTGTTAGCAGACGCATTGAAGGTTGGGATCCATACCAACAAGGCAATCTTTCCACTGTCAAGTATTGCGTTTTGCCGCCGTGGAGGACGGCGTTACCGCAATTCCAAGCCGCGGAATTCAGCGCGGGACGACGCCATCACGCAATCAGATCCGGATTGATCAGACGCTCGAACGAGAACATCTCGTCCCATTTCTCCTGGGTCAGCAGCTTACGCTCGACCACGACGATCTGGTGCAGCGACTTGCCGCTCTTGTAGCCCTCGCGCGCGATCTCGGCGCATTGCTTGTAGCCGAGCAGCGGCTTCAGCACCGTGACGATACCCAGCGAGTTCAGCACCATGTTGCGGGTGTGCTCCGCATTGGCAGTGATGCCCACGACGCAATTCTCGCGCAGGCTGTTGACCGCGCGCTCCATGGTGCGGATGGAGAAGAACAGCGCGAACGAGATCACCGGCTCCATCACATTGAGCTGGAGCTGACCCGCGGACGCCGCAAGCGTCACGGTGGTGTCGAGCCCGATGACGAGGAAGCTGGTCTGGTTGACGACCTCGGGGATGACAGGATTGACCTTGCCCGGCATGATCGAGGAGCCCGGCTGAAGCTGCGGCAGGTTGATCTCGTTGAAGCCAGCACGCGGGCCCGAGGCGAGCAGGCGGATGTCGTTGCAGATCTTGGTCAGCTTGCTCGCGGTGCGCTTGAGGACGCCGGAGAGCTGCACATAGGCGC
Organism: Bradyrhizobium sp. Kon58; assembly: GCF_055807455.1. Classification (NCBI taxonomy): domain Bacteria; kingdom Pseudomonadati; phylum Pseudomonadota; class Alphaproteobacteria; order Hyphomicrobiales; family Nitrobacteraceae; genus Bradyrhizobium; species Bradyrhizobium sp. Kon58. Next base: position 116,698 of record NZ_JBVVOT010000008.1, on the reverse strand, counting down.
CCGTATCCGACGTCGCCTCGACGAGGTCGCCTGCAAGGATGAAGTCGACGCCGGTGAGCGCGCTCAGATGCCGGACCGCGAGCTTAGGATAGCCGTGCGCAGCGGTGACGGAGGTGCCGATCGCGGTGGCGCCGAGATTGATCTCGCGCAGCAGCGCGCGGGCCTCGGAGATTCGATCGACCTCCTCGCCCATGGTGGTGCCCCAACCGCGGAATTCGGCGCCGAGTGACATCGGCACCGCGTCCTGCAAATGGGTGCGGCCCATCTTCAGCACGCGATCGAACTCCCTGCCTTTGGCGAAGAACGCCTCCTGGAGCTGACGCAGCGCCGTCATGTAGCTCTCGAGCCGCAGGATCAGCGCCAGCCGAAAGGCGGTCGGATAGGTATCGTTGGTCGACTGGCCGTAATTGACGTGATCGTTGGGGCTGACGTGCTGGTAGTCGCCCTTCGCAAAGCCGAGCGATTCCAGCGCGAGATTGGCGATCACCTCGTTGGCGTTCATGTTGGTGGAGGTGCCGGCCCCGCCCTGGATGAAGTCGGTGACGAACTGGTCCATCATATCGCCGGCGATGACGCGATCGCAGCCCACGATGATGGCCTCCGCGACCTTGGTGTCCACCGCGCCGAGATCGCGGTTGGCCATGGCGGCGGCCTTCTTGACGTAACCGAGCGCCTTCACGAAGTAAGGCTCCTGGTTCATCGGAATGCCGGTGATGTGGAAGTTCTCCTTCCCGCGGATGGTCTGGACGCCGTAATAGATGTCGTCGGCGATCTCACGCTGTCCGAGGAAGTCCTGCTCCGTGCGGCTCATGGGCGCTCCTTGCTTTGCTCGCGCGACGTCCTCAGTTCTGGCACAGCGCGCTGGTGACGAAGGTATCGGTGCGGCAGTCATCCGGCTTGCGTTGCCTGCCCGGGATCAGAACCTTGGCCGAACACTTTTCCGCGGAATCGGCATTCAGGCTCTTGCCTTCCGTGTAGCCCTTGCTCTGGCAGAGTTTGTCGGCGGCGAGCTTGCAGTCGGGCGCACCGTTCGACGAGGCCGGACAGGCCACGCGTCCCGACACCATGGTCGACGGCTTCGCCAGGCGCGACAAATCGTTCATGGTCTCGCTCGGGCTTTTGATCGGCGGCAGGATCGAGGGCAGCTTGTCGAACAGCTTGCCCATTTCGTTGATCAGCCCGGGATTTTCCTCATGCACCGGCGGCGACGGAGGGGCTGTCGAGGGCGCCGGTGCGGCCTGCGGTCCTTGCTCCTGCAAGCCGAGCGCCGGAGGTGCGGATTGCGGCCATCCGGTACCGCCGGCAACGAGCAGGAGGGAAAGCACCGCAAATATCAGCGTGCCCAGTCGCAAGACCGCATTGCCGGATCGAAGCATCATGACGGCAACCGTAGCCGAACGAGACGCGGCGGCAAAGCGCCTTGGGTGTTAGATCAATTTGACTGCGACGACAAAGCCGAGCACGAGCACCGCGGCGCCGATTGCCACCACCAATCCGAGATGCTTCTCGATCTTGACCCGGATCCAATCCCCGTAGCGGTTGAGCAGAATCGCCACGATAAAGAACCGCCCGCCACGCGCCACGATCGAGCACAGGATGAAGAGCCCGATATTGTAGCCGGCAAAGCCGGACGTGATGGTCACGAGCTTGTAGGGGATCGGTGTCAGGCCCTTGAGCAGGATGATCACGGCGCCCCATTCGGCATAGGAGGCACGGAAGGCGTCGACCTTGCCGCCGAGGCCATAGACCTCGATCAGCCAATGGCCGACCGAGTCGAAGAGCAGCGCACCGATGGCGTAGCCCAACAGCCCACCCAGCACCGACGTCGCAGTGCAGATCCCCGCATAGACCCAGGCGCGTTGCGGGCGCGCCAGTGACATGGGGATCAGCATCACGTCCGGGGGGACGGGAAAGAAGGAGCTTTCAGCGAAAGCCACGGCGCCCATGATCCAGAGCGCGTAAGGCTTGTGAGCGGCGTCGATGCACCAATCGTAGATACGTTTCAGCATGGCGCCGCGATGAAGCACCATGGGACGGATTTGTCCATGCCGAGATGGGACCGATTTGTACCAATACTAGTGGCGCTTGCGCGCGGTGCGGCCTTCGAGCGCGACGATTGGCCGCCTGGCGACACGCGGTGACGCACCTTTGGGCAGTTTCATCGCCGACTTCGGCAGCTTCTCGGCGATGCCGAGCATGTCTTCACGCCGCGTCATCTCGCGCCAGACGTCCTCGGGGCGCACGCCGGCCGAGGCCCAGAGCACGGTCAGATTGTAGAGCAGGTCGGCGCTTTCCCGGATCACGGCTTCGCTATCGCCGTTGACCGCGTCGATGACGACCTCGATAGCCTCTTCAGCCAGCTTCTTCGCCATTTTTGACGGGCCGCGCTGAAACAGCCGCGCGGTGCGCGATGTTGCCGGATCAAGGTCCCTGGCCGCGAGCACAGCCAGATATAGCCGCTCAAGCGAATCACTCATGTACGCAAAGCTACTCTAAACCCATAGCGGGGACGTTAACGCACGACAACAAAAGCAAAAAGCCGGCCGTCGCGGCAAGCGCGACGGCCGGCTGGTCAACACTTGCTAGCCAAAGCTAGTAGCAATTCGAAAGGTTACCTTGGCCGCCTTGCGCGGACTGGTACGGGCCGCCGCAACGGTGATACGGGCGCGGACCGATATACGAGTCGCCGCCGTAATAGACCGGACCGTCGTCGTAGTAGACCGGGCCGCCGCCGTAATAGGCAGGAGCATCATAGGCGTAGGCGTCACGAGTCGCTGCGATTGCGAGGCCGGTGCCGATAGCACCGGCAATGGCCGCGCCGGCAAGGGCCGCACCGCCGCCGCCACCATGCCAATGACGGCCGCCCGCGTATGAAGCGGTCGGAGCCATTGCGGTCAGCGCCAGCACCGCGGCGGTAGCGAGAACGGCCTTACGGCCGACAAATCCCGAAAATCTATCAAACATGTCCTGGACCCTCCTTGGGACCTCGAATGGTGCCTGATGACAGGCTCGTGTCTCTCAAACACCCGCATCCCATGTTGGGTTCCCCTACCCCAACACAAGCTGAACGGGGTTGCGTGATCGTGACGCAACCGCCGCTCATCCGCCGTTCATATTGGCGCGGACAAGCTTGTCGCCAGCCGGCGCTCCGAGCGTCACCAAATCATAACACCGAACCGGCGCGACTGATGTTCGAATTCGCGACAATCGCTCTTCGCGGCCTGCTGGCCGCTGCAATTTCTCTTGCGGCGCTCACTGCGCGCGATGCTACCGCGGCCGAAACCGCCGCGCCCTCCATTGCAATCCACTTCACTTTCGACCGCCCGATCGATGCGAGCATGGCGCCGTTCTTTCTTGCCGCAAAGGACGGCAGCTTTAGCGCCGAACGTCTCAACGTCTCCTTCAGCAGCGCGGCCGGATCGCCGGAGGCGCTTGCGCGCGTCGCCAAGGGCGACAGCGAGCTCGCGCTCGTCGACATCAACGAGTTGATCCGCTTCCGCGACAAGGATGCGACACCGGTCAAGGCGGTGTTCGTGCTGTTCAACCGCGCGCCCTACGCGATCGTCGCCCGCAGGAGCCGTGGCATCCACCTCCTGCCCGACCTGGACGGCAAGACCGTCGGCGTTGCCGATAGCGATCTGTCGATGCGGCTGTGGCCGGCGCTGGCGCAGCAGAACGGCATCAACGCGGCTCACGTGAAATTCCACAAGATCAGCGCCGCGGTGCGCGAGCCGATCCTCTCCGCGGGACAGGTCGATGCCGTCGCCGGCTTCAGCTATCTCTCGGCAGTGAACCTGCGCGACCGCGGCGTACCAGGCGGCGATCTCGTCGCGCTTCGGTATGCCGATTATGGTTGCGAGGCCTATGGCTTTGCCGTCGTGGTCAACCCGGCTTTCGCCGCGGCCAAGCCGGACACCGTGAAGGGATTCGTTCGCGCATTGATCGCCGGCATCAACGCGACCGTCAAGGAGCCGGCGCGCGCGGCGGACGAGGCCGCGAGCCGCATTGAGGACGGCGACCGCGATCTTGAGCTGGAGCGCCTGCGCACCGTCCTCGTTGACAACATCCTGACCGACGAGGTCCGCCGCAACGGCCTCGGTGATATCGACCCGGCGCGCATGGATCGCGCGATCGACCAGATCGGGCAGGATTTCAAATTCCGCAAACGACCGGCGGCGGGCGACATCTTCGACGGCGGGTTCTTGCCGCCCGTTGCAGGGCGGTTGATCAACTGAGCAAAACCGGCAGCTTCCGCTATATCTCGCAGCCGATCCCTGATTAGAGTATGGGCTCACTCCGTTCTATCCGCCCGAGCTCCTCGCCCATGCCCATTCTCCGCCTCTACACCCGCGTTCTCGAGCTGCTCGGCAAGGAGGCACGGCTGGGCTGGCTGCTCGCGATCGTCAATCTCCTGCTTGCGGGTTCGCAATTCGCCGAGCCGGTGCTGTTCGGCCGGATCGTCGATGTGCTCTCGGGCAAGACGGTCGCAGGCTCCAACTCGGCCTGGCCGTTCCTGGTTGCATGGGTCGCGTTCGGGCTGTTCACCATCGCCTGCAGCGCGCTCGTGGCGTTGCAGGCCGACCGGCTCTCCCACCGCCAGCGGCAGGCCGTCCTGACCGACTATTTCGAGCACATCCTGCAACTGCCGCTGACCTTCCATTCCGGCACGCATTCGGGCCGGCTGATGAAGGTCATGCTCAACGGCACCGATGCGCTGTGGCGGCTGTGGCTGGGCTTCTTCCGCGAGCATTTTGCCGCCATCCTCTCGGTCGTGGTGCTGCTGCCGCTGTCGCTCTACCTGAACTGGCGGCTTGCAATCCTGCTGTTCGTGCTCTGCATCGTCTTCACCGCGCTGACAACTTTCGTGGTGCGCAGAACCTTCGGCATGCAGATGGAGGTGGAGGAGCACTACAGCGAGCTCTCAGCGCGCGCGTCCGACGCCCTTGGCAACGTCGCGCTGGTGCAGAGTTTCGTCCGCGTCGAATCCGAGGTGAAGGGCCTGCGCTCCGTCGCCGACCAGTTGCTAGCAGCGCAAATGCCGGTGCTGTCGTGGTGGGCCCTCGTCACCGTCATCACGCGCGCCTCCACCACGATCACCGTGCTCGCGATCTTCACTTTCGGCATCGCGCTGCACGACCAGGGGCTGACCTCGGTCGGCGAGATCGTGATGTTCGTGAGCTTCGCGACGCTTCTGATCCAGAAGCTGGAGCAGGTCGTGAGCTTCATCAACAACGTGTTCATGGAAGCCCCGCGCCTGCGCGAGTTCTTCAACGTGCTCGATGCGGTGCCCGCGGTGCACGACCGGCACGACGCGATCGATGCGGGTCGGCTCTCCGGCCTCGTCGAATTCAACGACGTCACCTTCTCCTATGACGGCAAGCGGCCGGCGGTCGAGGACCTCTCCTTCACCGCGCTTCCCGGCCAGACCATCGCGCTGGTCGGCGCAACCGGCGCCGGCAAGTCGACGGCGATTGCGCTGCTGCATCGCGCCTTCGATCCGCAGTCCGGCTTCATCAGGATTGACGGCATGGACGTGCGCGGGGTGACGCTGACATCGCTGCGGCGGAACATCGGCGTGGTCTTTCAGGAGGCGCTGCTGTTCAACCGCTCGATCGCGGAGAATTTGCGCGTCGGCAAGCCTGATGCCACCGAGGTCGAGATGCGCAAGGCGGCGGAGCGCGCGCAGGCGCTCGAATTCATCGAGCGCAGCGGCGGCTTCGAGACCAATGCCGGCGAGCGCGGCCGCATGCTGTCCGGCGGCGAGCGCCAGCGGCTGTCGATCGCCCGTGCACTGCTGAAGGATCCGCCGATTCTGATCCTGGACGAGGCGACCAGCGCACTCGACGCCGTCACCGAGGCAAAGGTGAATACCGCTCTCGACGAAGTGATGAAGGGCCGCACCACCTTCGTGATCGCCCATCGCCTCTCCACCATCCGCAATGCCACGCGCATCCTGGTGTTCGAGAATGGACGTGTGATCGAAAGCGGAACTTTTGATGAACTCGTGGCCAAGGGCGGCCATTTCGCCGACCTCGCCAGGGCTCAGTTCATGGTTCAGGAGAACGCACGGGCCAGCGTGACAGCGGCTGAGGCTGCCGCGACGGCCGCCAAATCATCTTAGCAAGTCGCCTTGGCAAGTCGCCTAGGCAAGTCACCTTGGCAAGTCCCCATCATATCGTCGAAATTCGGCCCATTTCATTGCGGAATACCCCGCTGATGCCCCTATTCCCGACGCACCAGCCGGTATAGGTTTGCGGCGCCGCAAGCGGCGGCGCTGGATTTCAGAACCGAACATCAGATCACGAGAGCCGACCGGAACCGGCGGGTCTCCAAGGACCGGAATCGGATAGTGCACGCTCTTCGCCCGCTGCTTCGTCAATCCCTGTTCAACCTGCTCGCCGCGGCACTCGCATGCGGCGCATTGCTCGCACCGCGCGCGGCGAGCGCCGAAGCGCTGCTCCTGATCGAGGCCGATAGCGGCAAGGTGCTGCAGGCGGAAAACGCGACCATTCCCTGGTATCCGGCTTCCGTCACCAAGATCATGACCGCCTATGTGACGCTGAAGGCGGTCAAGGACGGCAAGCTCACACTCGACACAATCCTCACGGTTTCGCCGACCGCAGCCTCGCAGTCGCCCTCGAAGATGGGGTTCCGCCCAGGAACGCAGCTTACCGTCGACAACGCCCTCAAGATGATGATGGTGAAATCGGCGAACGATATGGCCGTCGTGCTCGCCGAAGGCGTCGGCGGTTCGATCGACGGCTTCTCGGCGCTGATGAACGACACTGCGCAGAAGCTCGGCATGACGCAGACGAGCTACGTCAATCCGAACGGCCTGCCCGCCGACGGACAGATCACCTCCGCGCGGGATCTCGGCATTCTCGCGCGCTCGTTCCTGCGCGACCTGCCCGAGTACGAGTATTTCGTGCACATTCCGGCAATCCGCTTCGGCAAGCGCGTCACCGGCAATTTCAACAAGCTGATCGGCCGCTATCCCGGCGCCGACGGTTTCAAGACCGGCTTCATCTGCGCCTCCGGTTACAACCTCGTCGCATCGGCCACCCGCAACGGCCGCCGGCTGATCGCCGTCGTGCTGGGCGCCAATTCCGGGACCGCGCGCGCGGTGAAGGCGGCGCAGCTGCTGGAGCGCGGCTTCTCGCAAGACAATCTCACCTGGCTCCGGCCCTCGCTCGGCACCGTCGACAAGCTGGTGCCGGTCGACGCCTCGCCGCCGAACCTGCGTGACGACATGTGCGGCGGCCATCGCAAGCGGCCAGCCAGCGACGATGACGACGCACTGATCGCGACCAATGGCGGCACGTCAGGGTCCGCCTCGGCCACGGGCGGCGAAGCTCAGGTCACCTTCTTCACGGCCGGGCTTCAGCCGCCGCTGATGAAGGCCTCCGAGCTGATGGCCTCGGCCCCGGCGGCGGCCGAGCCCGTACTGGTCTATACCGGTCCGACCCGCACCGGGACTGCGCTGATCGCGGCGGTCGCAGCCGATGCCGACCAGCAGGCCACGCCAAAGCCGCGTGGCAAGAAGTCGCGCGTCGCCAAAAAGCCCGACGCGGCAGACAAGCCGAAGGATGCCAAGACGGCGGCGGCAAAGCCCGACAGCAAGCCGGTGGCGGCCGCCAAGCCGGCCGACGGCAAATCCGCAGCCAAGCCGGCCGGTACCAAGCATGCCGCAGCCAAGCCCGATGCGGCGGCAAAGCCCGCGGCAAGCGGCGAGCAGGCAGCCAAACCCGCCAAGCCCAAAGCCGCGACCAAGCCCGCCAAACCGGCCAACAACAGTTAACGGCCGACGCGAGGCGAGACCGCGCCGCACTTCGCACTTGCGGCAGCGCCATTGCGAGGATTCCGGTAGCCACTCCCTGACGTTTGTCTTAAGCCTCGACCGCTTGCCACCCGTTCCGGCAGGCTCGATACTGACGGCAATGAGGCAAGCCCGAGACACAACGGGCTCTGGTCAATGAGGGGAGTTTCCATGGAGCGCATCTGGCTTAAGCAATATCCGCCCGGCGTCCCCGCCGATATCGAGCCGACGCAATATTCATCGCTGGTCGATCTTCTGGAGGAGAGCTTCGCCAAGTTCGCCGACCGCAAGGCGTTCATCTGCATGGACAAGTCGATCAGCTATCGCGATCTCGACCAGATGTCGCTGGCGATGGCATCCTACCTGCAAGGACGAGGCCTGCAACGCGGCGCCCGTGTCGCGATCATGATGCCGAACGTGCTGCAATATCCGGTCGCGACCGCGGCCGTGCTGCGCGCCGGTTTCGCCGTGGTCAATGTCAATCCGCTCTACACGCCGCGCGAGCTCGAGCACCAGCTCAAGGATTCCGGCGCCGAAGCCATCATCGTGCTGGAGAATTTCGCCCACACCGTCGAGCAGGTGATCGCGAAGACGCAAGTCAAGCACGTCATCGTCGGCAGCATGGGCGACCTGCTCGGCTTCAAGGGCGTGATCGTCAATCTGGTCGTCCGCCGCGTCAAGAAGATGGTGCCGGCCTGGTCGCTGCCGGGCGCGGTGTCCTTCAACGACGCGATCTCCGCGGGCCGCTCTCTGGCCTTCAACAAGCCGAAGCTGTCGCCGGGCGACGTCGCCTTCCTGCAATATACCGGCGGCACCACCGGCGTGTCCAAGGGTGCCACCCTGCTTCATCGCAACATCGTCGCCAACGTCCTGCAGAACGACGCCTGGCTGCAGCCGGCGATGGCCGCGCCGCCGCATGTCGATCAACTGATGGTCGTCTGCGCGCTGCCGCTCTATCACATCTTCGCGCTGACGGCCTGCTACCTGCTCGCAGTGCGCGCCGGCGGCTGCAATCTCCTGATCCCCAATCCGCGCGACATCCCGGGCTTCATCAAGGAATTGGCGAAGTACCAGGTCAACAACTTCCCGGCCGTGAACACGCTCTACAACGGCCTGATGCACCATCCCGACTTCAAGAAGCTCGACTTCTCCAAGCTGAAGATCTCGAACGGTGGCGGCATGGCGGTGCAGCGCCCCGTCGCCGAGCAGTGGAAGGCGATCACGGGCTGCTCCATCGCCGAAGGCTACGGCCTGTCGGAGACGTCTCCGACGCTGACCTGCAACACCACGACCGATCCCGAGTTCAACGGCACCATCGGCATCCCCGTGCCCTCGACCTGGATCTCGATCCGCGACGACGACGGCAACGAGATGCCGCTCGGCCAGCCCGGCGAGATCTGCGCCAAGGGCCCGCAGGTGATGTCGGGCTACTGGAACAGGCCGGAGGAGACCGCCAAGGTGATGACCGCGGACGGCTATTTCCGCACCGGCGACATCGGCATCATGGACGAGAGGGGCTACACCAAGATCGTCGACCGCAAGAAGGACATGATCCTGGTCTCCGGCTTCAACGTCTATCCGAACGAGATCGAGGAAGTGATCGCGAGCAACCCCGGGGTGCTCGAATGCGCCGTCATCGGCATTCCCGATTCCAAGTCGGGAGAGGCGGTGAAGGCGTTCGTGGTCAAGAAGGACCCGAACCTCACGGCGGAGGCCCTGGTCAAGTTCTGCCAGGAGCAGCTGACGGGCTACAAGGTGCCCAAGCACATCGAATTCCGCACCGACCTGCCGAAGACCAACGTCGGCAAGATCCTGCGCCGGCAGCTGCGCGACGAGAAGAAGGCGGAGGCGGCGTAAGCGCCTCTTTCGTTCATGACCGACGACAGCAACATCAGTCCGGCCGGCATCCTCGCCTTCTGGCGCGAGGCCGGCCGCGATGCCTGGTACGAACGCAACGACGTATTCGACGCGGAGGTCAGGCGCCGCTTTCTCGCGCTGTGGCAGAAGGCGGTCGCTGGCGAGCTCTCGTCATGGGAGGCGACCGACGAGGGCGCACTCGCGCTCGTCATCGTGCTCGACCAGTTTCCGCGCAACATGTTTCGCGGCACGTCGCAGGCCTTTGCCAGCGACGCGTTGGCGCGCGACGTCGCCCGCCGCGCCATTGCGCGGGGTGCAGATCAAAGGATCGACCCGGTCCTGCTCGAATTCCTCTATTTGCCCTTCATGCATTCCGAGCACCTGCCCGACCAATTGCACTGCATCGCCCTGTTTCAAAACACCGACAATGCCGAAAACCTGAAATACGCGCGTGAGCACGCCGACATCATCCGGCGGTTTGGCCGCTTCCCCCACCGCAACCGTCTGCTCGGCCGCGACACCACGCCGGACGAGCAGGCCTTCCTCGACGGCGGCGGGTTCGCCGGCTGATGACATAAAGGTGAAGGTCCCGCCCTCACCGCCTCCGGGTCACTATCCGTGCCGGCAATATTGTGCAGGCCCGCCGCACGGTCTAAAAAGCGGGACCGATTTTCAGGGAGACTGACGATGGCGATCCAGACTGGCGACAAACTGCCCGAGGCGAAATTCCGCGTGATGACGGCCGAAGGCCCGCAGGTGAAGACCACCGACGACATCTTCAAGGGCAAGAAAGTGGCGCTGTTCGCGGTGCCCGGCGCCTATACCGGCACCTGCCACAAGATGCATCTGCCGAGCATCTTTCTCAATGCCTACGCCCTGAAGGACAAGGGCGTCGACACCATCGCCATCGTCTCCGTCAACGACGCCTTCGTCATGAACGCCTGGAAGCGCGACACCGACCAGCGCGACGAGGCCATCTTCCTGGCCGACGGCAATGCCGACTTCGCCAAGGCGATCGGCATGGAGCTCGACGCTTCCGGCAACGGTCTCGGTATCCGTTCCAAGCGCTATTCGATGCTGGTCGAGGACGGCGTGGTCAAGAAGCTGAACCTCGAGGCGATGCCTGGCAAGGTCGAGGTGTCTGGCGGCGATACTCTGCTCGGGCAGCTGTAAGTTTTAGACCCTGCCCTTTCCAAGGATGACGTCATGCCCGGGCTTGTCCCGGGCATCCACGTTCTTGGTCTTGCGCGGCAAGGCGTGGATGGCCGGGTCAAGCCCGGCCATGACGAACAAAGTGACCTACTCCGCTACCCGCGCCTGCAACCGCGCCTTCACAATCCCGTCCCTCGCGAGCTGATCGGCGCGTTCGTTCTCGGGATGCCCTGCATGGCCCTTGACCCAGTGCCAGCGCACGTCATGAGCCTTCAGCGCAGCATCGAGGCGCTGCCATAGCTCGACATTCTTCACCGGCTTCTTGTCGGCGGTGCGCCAGCCGTTGCGCTTCCAGCCGTGGATCCAGCCGGTGATGCCCTGACGGACATATTGGCTGTCGGTATAGAGATCGACCGTGCACGGCTTCTTCAGCGCTTCCAACGCGGAGATCGCCGCCATCAATTCCATCTGGTTGTTGGTGGTGTGGCGCTCACCACCGTTCAGTTCTTTTTCCTTGTCGCCGAACTTCAGGATCGCGCCCCAGCCGCCGGGCCCCGGATTTCCCGAGCAGGCGCCGTCGGTGTAGATCGTGACGTTGGGAAGCTCGCTCACGCCACCAGCCCCGACGGCATCAGCCCGTAGTCGCGCACGCTGGAAACGCTCTGGTGGAAGCGCAGCTTGCGGACATATTCCAGCGGATCCTTCGGCCGAACCAGCGCGCCGGGCGGAACGTTGAGCCAATCGACCAGCCGCGTCAGCAGGAAGCGCATCGCGGCGCCCCGCGCGAGCAGCGGCAGCGCGGCCTCTTCCGCCTCGGACAGCTTTCGCACACGGCCATAGGCGTTGAGGAAGGCCCGCGCCTTGGTGACGTTGAAGGAATGATCCGGCTCGAAGCACCAGGCGTTGAGGCAGATCGCGACGTCATAAGCCAGCATATCATTGCAGGCGAAAGTGAAGTCGATGATCCCAGAGAGCTTGTCGCCCAGGAAGAAGACGTTGTCGTTGAAGAGGTCGGCGTGGATCACGCCTTCGGGCAGCTGCGTCGGCCAGACCCCGCTCTCGAGGTAGTCGAGCTCGTGGCTCAGGAAGGCGCGCAGGCCGGGCTGCACCTCGTCGGCCCGCTGTGACGCCGCATCGAACAGCGGCCGCCAGCCCGGGACCGACAGCGCGTTCGCACGCCTGATCGCGAAATTCGCGCCGGCCAGATGCATCCTGGCGAGCCCCTCGCCGACGCCGGCGCAATGGGCCGCGTTCGGCTTGCGCGGCCAGACGCCTTCGAGAAAGGTGATGATCGCGGCCGGCCGGCCCGACAGCTCGCGCAACGCCTCGCCGTCCGTTCCCTTCACCGGCAGCGGGCAATTGACGCCGTGCTCGGCCAGATGCGTCATCAGCGCGAGGAAGAACGGCAAATCGTTCTTCGCCACGCGCTTCTCATAGAGCGTGAGGATGAACGACCCCTTGGTCGTATGCAGCAGGAAGTTGGAATTTTCGACGCCCTCGGCGATGCCCTTGTAGGAGAGCAACTCGCCGAGATCGTATTGGTTGAGGAAGTCCGCAAGCTCGTCGGCGGCAACGTCGGTGTAGACCGCCATGAAGGTCTACTCGGCGGCGGCTTCGGGGCGCACCTGACGCGGCAGCGGGAAGAACTCGTTCTCTTCCGCCGCCGAGACCGTCTCCACATGCAACGTGAAGCGCTCGGCGAACGCGTCCATGATCTCCTCGACGATGACTTCCGGTGCCGAGGCGCCCGCGGTGATGCCGAGGCTGGTGATGTTCTCGAACCGCTTCCAGTCGATTTCGGTGGCGCGCTGCGCCAGCACGGCGATCGGGCAGCCCTCGCGCTCGGCGACCTCACGCAGGCGCTGCGAGTTCGACGAGTTCGGCGCACCGACCACGATCAGGGCATCGACCACCGGCGCCACCTTCTTCACCGCGAGCTGGCGGTTGGTGGTGGCGTAGCAGATGTCTTCCTTGTGCGGCCCGTTGATGTTCGGGAAGCGCTCCTTCAGCAGCGCCACGATCTCCGCGGTGTCGTCGATTGACAGCGTGGTCTGGGTCACGAAGGCGAGGTTGTTCGGGTCCTTCGGGGCGATGGTCTTCGCGTCCTCTGCGGTCTCGATCAGGGTCACGGCGCCGGACGGGAGCTGGCCGAGCGTGCCCACCACCTCCGGATGATGGGAATGGCCGATCAGGAATATCTCGCGGCCGCGCTTGAAATGGATCGCGGCCTCGCGGTGAACCTTGGTGACCAGGGGGCAGGTCGCATCCAGCGAGAACAAATTGCGGGACGTGGCGTCGGCGGGCACCGATTTCGGCACGCCATGGGCCGAGAACACCACCGGCGCGGTGGTGTTTTCCGGGATCTCGGCGAGTTCCTCGACGAAGATCGCGCCCTTCTTCTTTAACCCATCGACGACGTATTTATTGTGCACAATCTCATGGCGAACATAGACGGGGGCGCCGTATTTATCGAGCGCCCGTTCCACGGTGTCGATCGCCCGGACCACCCCGGCGCAGAAGCCACGGGGAGAACAAAGCACGATCTTGAGGTCTGGTTTGGCTGACATTGAGCGATCTCGGGACCGAATCACCTCGCCAAACGGGCGGGAAGCGGTCGATGAATGAATAGGGCTTGGGTACGGTCTTACAGGGACTTCAGAGGGAATTGGGCCCCCTTTCGGGCGCTGTCAAGGCACTATCTATAGCAGAACCATTGCGTGGCTACCCCCTCCGGGCTTATATAGCGCGAATTCCCAGTCATCGCTGATGACCACCGGTTTCGCCTCCAAAGGGGTGGGCGAAGCACAAAGGAGATTTGCCATGAGCAACGCACCTCTGATGCCCAAGGCGACCGCCGTCTGGCTGCTCGACAACACCGCGCTGACCTTCGATCAGGTCGCCGATTTCACCAAAATGCACCCCCTCGAGGTGCGCGCGATCGCCGATGGCGACGCCGCCCAGGGCATCAAGGGCATGGATCCCCTCTCCAACGGCCAGCTGACCCGCGAGGAGATCGAGAAGGGCGAGAACAACCCGGACTACCGGCTCCGTCTCCAGGAGAGCAAGGTCGTTCTGCCGCCGCAGCCCAAGCGCAAGGGCCCGCGCTACACCCCGGTCTCGCGCCGCCACGAGCGCCCGAGCGCCATCCTCTGGCTGCTCCGCAACCATCCCGAGCTCAAGGACGCCCAGATCATGCGCCTGGTCGGCACGACCAAGAGCACGATCGCCAGTGTCCGCGATCGCACCCACTGGAACACGTCCCAGCTGACGCCGATTGATCCCGTCACCCTCGGCCTCTGCTCGCAGATCGAGCTCGATTTCGAGGTCGCGCGCGCGGCCAAGGAAAAGCCGATCGACGCAGCCTATGGCGGCGCCACCCTGCTGCCGGCCTCCGAAACCACCAAGAAGGACGAGTACGAACCCGCGGAGAGGTCTAGCGACGATCTCAACGTCGATGCCGTGTTCGCCAAGCTGAAGACGCTCGGCGGCAAGAAGCAGGACCAGGAGGAGGAGTAATCCTTCGCCTTCAGTCGTCATCGAATGCAAGCGCGGCGGGGAAACCCGCCGCTTTTTTTTGGGTGACGCAAGAAGCTTCAGCAACCGCGTCATTGCGAGCGCAGCGAAAAGCAATCCAGATTGTCTCGACGGAGAGATCCTGGATTGCTTCGCTGCGCTCGCAATGACGGATAAGTGGAAAGCAGCCTCTACGGCCGGTCCGGATGGTTCAGCATGTATTCGCCGAGGTCGCGCTGGCGGCGGTCGGCGCGGGTGGTCGCAGCGCTGCGCTGGACGTCGCGGTCCTTGCGGCAGGCCACGTATTCGGGCGAGCCGGCCGCATAGCCGCGGCTCTGGCAGACCGCGTCGTCATCGTCGCCGCCCATTGCCACCGGCGTCTGGTAGCGCGCGGAGCAGGCGGAGAGAATGAGGCCCGCAAATGCAATCGCTAGAAACGGCTTCGAATTCATGGCAGGCCCTTCATGCTCATGGTGAGGAGCCCGCGCAGACGCGCGCCAGGCGCGCTCCTCAGGATGAGGATTGAGCGGAAAAATGCGGCCTATTCAAGCCCCATTGCAAACCTCACACCCGCCCCTTCAGCGCATCGCCGATCTCGTCCAGCACCTTGGGGTCCTCGATCGTCGCCGGCATGGTCCAGGCTTCACCATCCGCGATCTTCTTGATGGTGCCGCGCAAGATCTTTCCGGATCGCGTCTTGGGCAGGCGGCCGACGGTGATGGCGAGCTTGAACGCGGCAACGGGACCGAGCTTGTCGCGCACCAGCGCGATGATCTCCTTCTCGATCTCGGCGGGGGCCCGCTTCACACCCGCCTTGAGCACCAGGAAGCCGCAGGGGACCTCGCCCTTGATCGCGTCCTTGACGCCGAGCACGGCGCATTCGGCGACATCGGAATGCGAAGCCAGGATCTCCTCCATGCCGCCGGTGGAGAGCCGATGGCCGGCGACGTTGATGATGTCGTCGGTGCGGCCCATGACGAAGACATAGCCGTCTTCGTCCTTGTAGCCGGCATCCGACGTTTTGTAGTAGCC
Organism: Bradyrhizobium sp. Kon58; assembly: GCF_055807455.1. NCBI lineage: Bacteria > Pseudomonadati > Pseudomonadota > Alphaproteobacteria > Hyphomicrobiales > Nitrobacteraceae > Bradyrhizobium > Bradyrhizobium sp. Kon58. The sequence continues at coordinate 101,328 of NZ_JBVVOT010000008.1, read as the reverse complement.
GGGGAATTCGGTGAGATAGGCTTCCTTGAAACGATCGTCCTGATTCCACAGCGTCGGCAGGCAGCCCGGCGGCATCGGAAGCTTGATGACGATCGAACCCATGGTGTTCGGGCCGACCGGCTTTGCCGCTTCGTCGACCACGTCGACCTGATAGCCCGGCATCGGCACCGTCGGCGACCCGTGCTTCACCGGCAGCTGGCCTAAGCCGACCGGATTGCCGGCGATGCACCAGCCGGTTTCGGTCTGCCACCAATGGTCAATGACAGGCACTTTCAATAGCTGCTCCGCCCATTCCACCGTCGGCGGATCAGCGCGCTCGCCGGCCAGGAACAGCGTACGGAAGGTCGAGAGGTCGTATTGCCGGATGAATTTTCCTTCCGGATCTTCTTTCCGGATCGCGCGGAACGCGGTCGGCGCAGTGAAGAAGGCGACAGCCTTGTGCTCGCTGATCACGCGCCAGAACGCGCCGGCATCGGGCGTGCCGACCGGCTTGCCCTCATACATGATCGAGGTCGCGCCGTGCAGCAGCGGGCCGTAGACGATGTAGCTGTGGCCGACCACCCAGCCGATGTCGGAGCCGCACCACCAGACCTCGCCCGGCTTGACGCCATACAGGTTGAACATGGACCATTTCACCGCGACGAGATGGCCGCCATTGTCGCGCACGACGCCCTTGGGAATGCCGGTCGTGCCTGACGTATAGAGGATGTAGAGCGGATCGGTAGCGGCGACGGGCACGCAAGGCGCCTGCTTGCCGTCGTTCATCGCCTTGCGGCGCAGGCCCGCCCAATCATAGTCGCGGCCGGGCGTCAGGGCGCAGACGAGCTGTGGACGTTGCAGCACGATGCAGGCCTTCGGCTTTGCGGCCGCAAGCCTGATCGCCTCGTCGAGCAGCGGCTTGTACTGCACGATCCGGCCGGGCTCGATGCCGCAGCTCGCCGACAGGATCAACTTTGGCTGCGCATCGTCGATGCGGGTGGCGAGCTCTTTCGCGGCAAAGCCGCCGAACACCACGGAGTGCACCGCGCCAATGCGCGCGCAGGCGAGCATCGCGACGACGGCCTCCGGGACCATCGGCATATAGAGGATGACGCGATCGCCCTTGGCGACACCAAAATCCTGCATGATGGCGGCGAGCGCCTGCACTTCCGCCAGCAGTTCGGCGTAGGTGAATTTGGTGACGCTATTTGCCAGCGGTGAATCATGGATCAGCGCGATCTGGTCGGCGCGGCCGCGTTCGACATGGCGGTCGAGCGCGTTGTAGCAGGTGTTGACGACGCCACCGCTGAACCAGCGGCCGTAGACCCCCTGCGAGGGATCGAAGATCTTTTTCGGTGGCTCGATCCAGTCGATCTCCTTGGCCGCCTCAGCCCAAAAGCCCTCAGGGTCGGCCAGCGAGCGCGCATAAGCCTCGTGATAGAGGCTCCTTCCGTCGACGTTTCCTTGGACGTTTCCTTGGACGTTCATTCCCGCGCTCCCGTTCGCTTTTATTCGCCTGGCCTTGACCTTGTGGCAGGACAAACGTCCCGCCATGACAGGGATCAAGTACCGGCCGTGTTTGAGGGGTATTTTCCCGGGAACGGGCCGCGGTTCAAGCTGAAAAGAACAACGCTCAGCTATCCATCGCATTCAGCCGCTGCAGCCGTTCCTGCATGACCTTCCTGAGATCATAGCCCGGGCGGCCGAAGCTGGTATTGCGGGTGGCGAGGAAGTCGCGTTGGGTGCGACGGAGGTCGCCGGCCGAGCGGGACCCGGCCGATTTCAGCACGCGCTCGTAGGTCTCGGCGATCTGGCGGTCGAGCACACCCAGCTGCGGATCGGCACAAATCACCTTCTCGACCTCGCGCTTCGCAGTGGCACAATCGAACGACGGGCCATTGCCGGAATTCGCAGCGAGCGGCCGCAGCGGCTCGCCGCCGAATTTCGCGATCTCCGCGATCATGGCGCGGCGTCCGGCGGTGGCGTTGTCATTGCCGGGATCGAGCCGCAGCGCGGTCTCATAGTCGGCCAGCGCCTTCTTGCGCTCGCCCATCTTTTTGTAGAGCACGGCGCGGTTGTTGTAGGTCTGCGCGAAATTCGGATCAAGCTTGAGCGCGGCCTCGTAATCGCTCAGCGCCGCGCCAAGCTCGCCCTTGAGGTGGTAGGAGTCGCCGCGGTTGGTGAAGAAGTTCGGTCGCGGCGCCAGCCGCAGCGCTTGGTCGTAATCGGTAATCGCCTTGTCGTACTCGCCCATCGCGGCCAGGGACAACCCGCGATTGTCGTAATATTCGGGCACCTTCGGATCGAGCCTGATCGCCTCGCCGTCGTCGGCAACCGACTTGTCGAGCTGGCCGAGCTTCTTGTAGGCGGCGCCACGATTGGTGTAGCTGCGCGGCCGGTTCGGATCGAGGCGCAACGCCTCGCTGAGATCGCGGATCGCCTTCTCGTTGTCGCCGCCGAGATAATAAGTCACGCCGCGGTCTGACCAGGCCTGTGCATTGTCAGGCTTCAGCTTGATCGCCTGGTCGTAATCGGCAAGCGCGCGGTCGAGCCGGCGCTGGTTGGTGTAGACGACGCCGCGCAGCTCGTGAGATTCCGAATCCTGCGGATCGAGCTCGATGGCCTTGCTGAGGTCCGCCGCGGCGCGGTTGAGATCGCCGCCGGCCTCGCGGAGGAGATCGCCGCGCAGGCGCCAGGCTTTTGCATTCTTGGCATCGAGCGCAATGGCGCGATCGATATCTCGCAGCGCCTGCGTGAGGCCGCCCGGGGTCCGCGCATTGGTGTCAGCGCGCACCAGCAATGCCGCGGCGCGATCGGAGGATGGATTTGAGGCCTGGTCAATGATGGCGCTGCAGGCCGGGATCAGCTCAGCCGGAGCGGCCTTGCTCCCCATCACGCAATCGACGCCGGCCGAGGCAGGGACGACGAGGACGACGCTCATTGCCGCGCTGAGCAGGAGCGAGCGAAACGAGATTTTTGCAAACGAGAGCATTTGCGCGGAAGGACGCGTGCCGCACATGGCATAGGGCTCCGGGACATCAGGCTTTCACCATTGTCGCGGCGGGGAAGCGATGGGTTCAAAATTGAGCCAGTCAGGGGCGCACCAGCGCCCTTCTCACGAGAAGTCGTCACGCCCGAGCTTGAGGTTGCGGAGGCCCTAAAGCTTCAATACCCGTCCACCCCGTTGAGCCGCTGCAGCCGCTCCTGCATTGCCTTCTTCAGATCGTACCCCGGCCGGCCGAACCCGGCGTTGCGGCGGGCGATGAAATCGTCCTGCTCGCGCTGAAGCGCCTTCGCTTCGCCTGCATTGCGGGCTTCGCGCAACACGCGCGCGTTGGCGGCAAAGACCTCACGGTCGAGATCAGCGAGCTCGCGGTTGGCGCAGATCGCCTTCTCGACGGGACGGCGCGCACCCTTGCAAATGAAGCTGGGCTTGCCCGCGACCGCCATCTGCGCGCCGATCCGCTCGATCTCGCGCGCCATCGCCTTGTGATTGGCCTTGGCCTTCTCGTGGTTCGGATCGATCTTCAATGCCGCGCCGAAATCCTGCACCGCCTTGGGCTTGTCACCCTTCCTCAGCCAGAGCTCGCCCCGCGCGTTGAAGATATCTGCGAGGCCGGAATCGAGCTCCAGGGCGCGGCTGTCGTCGGCGATCGCCCGGTCGACCTGATCATGCCGGGCAAACAGCGCGCCGCGCGCGATCAGCGCCTTGATCAGGTCGCCTTTCGCCGTCTTCTCGTTGTCGATCACGGCGGCGCAGGCCGTGACGGCCTTGTCGATGTCGTCGGCTGCCGCAGCCGCGAGGCACGGCGCGATGTCGACCTCCGGGACCGCGGCCGGTTCGCCGCCGGTCGCGGCATGAGCCACGACGAACGAGAGCGCGAAGAGCACCCCGGCGGCGGACCATTGAATGAGAAAACGCATGCTCGTCACAGTCGGAAAGTCGTGGGTCAATCTTGGGTTAAAGTCTTGCCTTGGGGCTGCACTATCCATCATACGGCCGGATTGGTGCTAGCTTGTGGCGCCGATCAAATCGGTTTCGGGGATCAACGTGTCGACATTCGAATGGATCATCGTGCTTCTGCTCGGCGCCGTTGGATTATCGGCGCTGGCGCGGCGGATCAAGGTCCCCTATCCGACCTTTCTCGCGATCGGGGGTGCACTGATCGCCTTTGTGCCGACGAGCCCGTCCTGGACGCTGGAGCCCGACCTGGCACTGGCTCTTTTTGTCGCACCGGTCCTGCTCGACGCCGCCTTCGACACCTCGCTGCGCGATCTCCGCAACAATTGGGTTCCGGTCTCCACTCTGGTCGTCGCCGCCGTCGGCCTGACCACGGCCGCTGTGGCGTACGTCGCGCACCGGCTGATGCCTGGCATGCCCTGGGCCGCCGCGGTTGCGCTCGGCGCCATCGTGGCCCCGCCGGACGCGGCCGCCGCGGTCGCGATCCTGAGCCAGGTGAAGCTGCCTCACCGCATGGTCAAGGTCCTTGAGGGCGAGAGCCTGCTCAACGACGCGACCGCGCTCCTGATCTATCGCATCGCGGTCGGAGCGATCGCCACCGAGCATCTGGCATGGAGCCAGGTCGCGCCAACCATGGCGCTGGCCCTGGTCGGCAGCGTCGTCGCGGGCCTGGTCGCAGGCCGCATCATTCCGCTGTTCATGGAACGCGTGAAGGAGGCCCCCAGCTCGATCATCATCCAATTCGCCACGACCTTCATGGTCTGGATTGCCGCCGAGCATCTCGGTCTCTCTGGCATCCTCACCATAGTAGTCTACGGCATCACCATCGCCCGCACGGCTGGGACACGCATGCCGGCGCGGCTGCGAGTACCTTCCTATGCGGTGTGGGAAACCATGGTGTTCGTGCTCAACGTGCTCGCCTTCATGCTGATCGGCATGCAGATGCGACCGATCTGGACGCGCCTCGATGCGGGTGTGCGCTGGGAATATTGCGTGGCGGCCGCCTGGATCCTGCTCACCGTGGTCCTGGTGCGGCTGGCCTGGATCACGTTCTACCGCACGACGCTACGCACGCTGGTGGCGCACGGCATCTATCACCCCAAGGATCCGAAGCAGGTGGCCTCCGCCAAGGGCGGCCTCATCATCTCCTGGTGCGGCATGCGCGGCCTCGTCACGCTCGCCACCGCCTTTGCCTTGCCAGAAAACTTTCCGCATCGTGACTTCATCGTCTTCTCGGCGTTTGCGGTCGTGCTCGGCACGCTGGTCGTTCAGGGGCTGACGCTGCGGCCGCTGATCCTGGCGTTCGGCCTCAAGGACGACGATCCCGTCGGCATCGAGGTCGCGCGCGCCCGCGCCGTCGCCTATCGCGCGGCGCTCGACGCGATCGAGGACGATCCGTCGGAGGAAGCGGAAATCCTGCGGCTCGAATATCGCGCCATCCTGATGCAGGCGGACGACGATCCCCATGGCGGCATCACCAACGGCGAACTGCCCGCCGACCCGCTGCGCCGCCGTGGCATCGCGGCCGCGCGAAAGTCGATCTTCGATCTCCGGGCCAGGGAAGTGATCGGCGACGATGCATTTCATCGGATCGAGGAAGAGCTCGATCGCGCGGAATTGAGCGCGGGGGGATAAATCCCCATCCCCGACAAGTGCCCTGCACAGGTGGCTAGGGGCTTGAACCAAACGCCGCCTCCCCAGACTCATCCCTCATGACGACCCTGATCGACGACCGTCGTGTGCGCGCGCGAGATGCGTCGCCCACACGATATTTCTATCTCCACATGGCACTGGCCTGCGCGGCCACCGCCTTTCTCGGCTTCGCACCGACCTATTTTGTGCCGCTCGCCAACCGGACACTGTCCGCAAGCCCCGTCATTCATTTCCACGGTCTGTTGTTCTTCACCTGGTCTCTCTATTTCGTGATCCAGACCTGGCTCGCCGCCTCAGGCCGCGTGGTCAATCACCGTGCGCTCGGCATCGCCGGCGTTTCGCTCGCGACCGCGATGACGATCTTCGGCTTCCTCGCCTCCGTCCATGTGATGCAGCATTCCGCGGCGCTCGGACAGAAAGAGGCCGGCATCGCCTTCGCGATCGTGCCGATGAGCGGGATCGCGTTCTTCGCTGGGATATTCGTGCTCGCGATCATGAACACGCGAAAGCCGGAGACTCACAAACGCCTGATGCTGCTCGCCGCGGTCTCCATCCTCGATGCCGCGATCGCGCGCTGGTTTCTCACCTTCCTCGCGCCTCCGGGACCGCCCGGGCCGCCGCCGGTGCCCGTCACCATCGCGCCGGCCGTGGTCGCCTCGCTGCTGCTCGTCGTCGCCATGGTACGCGACTGGCGCACCGAAGGCCGGGTCCACCCGGTCTACATCACCGGCACGCTCGCGATGCTGGCGGTGAAGATCTTGAACTGGCCGGTCAGCGAGACCGCGGCGTGGCATTCGTTTGCCGGCGGGATTCTGGCGCTGGCGCAATAATGTCGTCCTGGCGAAAGCCAGGACCCATTACCCCGAATGCGAATTGTTGAAGAAGCTGGAGCCGGCAGCCTTCGCCAAACCTCTCCCTGTGGTTATGGGTCCTGAATCAGCGCTCGCTACGCTCGCTTGTCCAGGACGACGGCGAATATGGAGCGGCGCCTACGCCCCCGCCTTGCACGTGATCCCGCCGTCCACCACGAGCTCGATCCCCGTCACATATTTCGCTTCGTCCGAGGCCAGGAACAGCGCTGCGTTGGCGACGTCGAAGGCGTCGCCCATGTGGCCCATCGGCACTTGCGCATCGCGCGCGCGCCACATCGCTTCGACGTCACCCTTGGCATAGCTGTTCGCAAGACCTGCGGAATGTTCCACCATCGGCGTCTTCATCAGGCCGGGCAGGATCGCGTTGACGCGGACATGGTGGCGCGCGAATTCGATCGCGGTGGAACGCGTCAACTGGTTCATCCCCGCTTTGCTGACGTTGTAGCTGACATACGAAATCCCGACATGGCGGATCGAGGCGATCGAGGAGATGTTGATGATGGAGCCGCCGCCCTGTTTCACCATCACCGGGATGACGTGCTTCATGGCGAGATAGGCACTCTTGAGGTTCACGGTGAAGACGCGGTCCCAGCTCTCCTCGGCCACGTCGACGACGCTGCCCATCTCGGCGATGCCGACATTGTTGTCGAGCACGTCGATGCGACCGTGCGCCCTGAGGCATGCCGCAACCATCGACTCGATCTCGGCAGGCCGCGAGACGTCGGCCGTGAACGCGCTCGCCTTGCCGCCTTCGTCCGTGATGATCTTCGCGGTCTCCTCGGCGGCCGCGCCGTTGCGATCGACGCAAAACACCTGCGCGCCCTCGCGCGCAAAGGTGACCGCGGTTGCCTTGCCGTTGCCCCAACCCGGTCCGATCGAGCCGGCGCCCACCACCATCGCAACCTTGCCCTTGAGCCGACCCATCGCGTGTCTCCCGTGTTGTTGTTCTTTGTAGCCCGGATGGAGCGCAGCGTAATCCGGGGCCACCGTTCCCGGATTACGCTTCGCTCCATCCGGGCTACGGATCGTTGCAGACCTTCATCGTGGTGACGTTAGCACCAATGGGATGACCGACAATCTCGGACAACGTCCGGCACTTGCCGTCATGGCATAGCCGCCATTCGCCAGCCGCGCCCGAATTGCCCAGCACCACCTCCGGCATCGGCGCGCGCGCGGGCCTCCATTGAAACCAGCCGTCGACGAGGCGCGCCTCGGGCGGCGGCTCCATGCCGGGGCCGGTGCCCTTGACGCGTGCCTGCACCAGTTCGAGCCCGGCGGGGGTGACGCGCCAATCTTCCTGCCAGTCGACCTTCGCGATCGAATGCGTCCACACCAGCGTGAACGCGGACAGCGCCAGCGCCTTCACGCCTGAGGCTGTGACGACGCAGAGGCTCACACCGCCTCGACCGGCGCCGGCGGACGCCGCCGCCACTGCCACAGCACGATGGCCGCGGCGAGCAGGAAGCCTGCGGTGTCGCTGAACGGGAAGTCGCCGAGCAGGCACAGCGCGGCGCCGAGCGCGACCAGACGTTCGAGGAACGTCAGCCGCGTGAACAAAAAGCCAATCGCGACCATGCCGAACAGCGCGATCGCCACCAAGGCCTTCAAGCTCGCCAGCGCCACTGCGCCGTAAAAGCCGAGTTTTGCCGCCATGGGATCGCCGGCCTGCAGCATCAGGGCCGGCGAATAGACGAAGATGAAAGGAATGACGTAGCCGGCGAGCGCGATGCGCATCGCCTCCCAGCCGATCTTGTCCGGATTCTCCTTCGCGATCGGTGCCGCCGCCAGCGCCGCCAGCGCCACCGGCGGCGAGAGGTCGGCCATGATGCCGTAATAGAACGCGAACATGTGGCTCGCGATCAGGGGCACGCCAAGTTTCGCCAGCGCGGGCGCCGCGAGCGCTGCCGTGATGATGTAGGTCGGGATGGTCGGGATGCCGGTGCCGAGCAGGATCGACAGCAGCATGGTCATGATCAGCGCCAGAAACAGGCTCTTCTCGCCGAGGCCGATCACCCAGCCGCCGAAGATGGTGCCGACGCCGGTCTGCGACATCATGCCGATGATGACGCCGACGATGGCGCAGGCCATGCCGACGGTGATGGCGGATTTCGCGCTTTCGGCCAGCGCATCGCGGCAGGCGCGCAAGGCGGAAAAGCCGCCACGCACGAACGCAGTGATCACGATCAATGCGACGACGACGCAGGCGACCGGCACGATCTGAAGGCCGTCGCGCGAGAGCGCGGCAACGACGAGCGCGAGCCCGATCCAGAAGATGTAGCGGATCGCCATCGAAGACGCGCCCGTCGTGATGGCAGTGCCAAGGATCAGCGCCACCGTCAGCGCAAGGCCCATGCTGCCGGCATAGAGCGGCGTAAAACCTTCGAACAGCATGTAGACGAGGGCTGCGAGCGGCAACACGAGATACCAGCGCGTCACCAGCGCCTTCCAGGCGCTTGGAATCTCGGAGCGCTTCATGCCCGTGAGGCCGTGCTTGCCGGCTTCCAGATGCACCATCCAGAAGGCGGAGGCGAAATAGAGCATCGCGGGAATTGCGGCCGCTTTCACGACCTCCGAGTACTGGACGCCGAGCGTCTCCGCCATGATGAAGGCAACCGCGCCCATCACCGGCGGCATGATCTGTCCGCCCATCGAGGCTGTCGCCTCGACGCCGGCCGCGAACGCGCGGCGATAGCCGAACCTGATCATCAGCGGAATCGTGAACTGGCCGACGGTGACGACATTGGCGACGCCGGAGCCCGAGATCGTGCCCATCATGCCCGAGGCGAATACCGCCACCTTGGCCGGGCCGCCGCGGGTCCTGCCGAATAATCCAAGAGAAACGTCGGTGAAGAGCTGGATCATGCCGGCGCGCTCCAGGAACGAGCCGAACAGGATGAACAGGAAGATGTAGGTCGCCGAGACGTAGATCGGCACGCCGTAAAAACCTTCGGTGCCGAACGACAGATGCGTGACGATCTGGTCGAAATCATAGCCGCGATGGTTGAGCGGCGACGGCAGATACTGGCCGAAGAACCAGTAGACGAGGCAGGCGCCGCACATCAGCGGGAGCGCCGCACCCATCAGTCGCCGCGTGCCCTCGAAGATCAGGATGGCGAGCAGCGTGCCGACCACGAGATCGAGGCGCGTCGGATCGCCGTCACGTGCGATCAGATCCGCATAGAAGATCCATTGATAGAGCCCGCACAGAAAGCCGGCGCCGCCGATCAGCCAGCCGATCGCGCGGCCGAAATCGCTTTTGGCAGTGAAGTTGCCGATCAGACCGAAGGTGAGGAGAATAAGGAAGCCGACATGGACGCCGCGCACCACTTGGCTCGGCAGATAGTTGAAGGCCGCGACATAAAGCTGGAAGGTCGCGAAGGCGATGCCGATCCAGTAGGCGAGCGTGCCCCACCAGCCCGGGCCAAAACCTTCCGGAAAACCGTGCTCGAAATTGTCGAACTCGACCTTGATGGGCGCTTCCGCGGTGCCCTCTGCCTGCAACATCGATATGTCCCCAACCGTCCAGCGCTTATAGCATTGGCCCCGCGTATTCAGACCGTCATGCCCGGGCTTGTCCCGGGCATCCACGATCTTTCCCGCCTGGCCTTAGAACGTGGATGGCCGGGACAAGCCCGGCCATGACGCCCGATAACGAAAGCTGATTACTTGATCAGCCCTTTTTCCTTGTAATAGCGGATCGCGCCGGGGTGCAGCGGAACCGGGCTGCCGCTGGCGGCCGTCTCGAGCTTGATCTCCTTGCCGGCCGCATGCGCGTTGGCGAGCTCAGGCAGCGACTCGTAGACCAGCTTTGTCATCTGGTAGGCGAGATCGTCCGACACCGCCGAGCTGGTGACGAGATAGTTGATCACGGCCGCGGTCGGCACGTCCTTGTCCTGCCCTGTGTAGGTGTTGGCGGGAATGGTCGCCGCGACAAAGGGCAGGCCGATCTTGTCGACGGTCTCCTTCGGCACCGACACCACCGTGATCGGGCTCGAGGTCGACAGATCCTTCAGCGAGGCCACGCCGAGGCCGGCCGATTGCAAGGTCGCGCCGAGTTGGCGGTTCTTCATGAGATCGACGGATTCGGCAAACGGCAGATACTCGACCTTGCCGAGATCCTTGTAGCTCATGCCGGCCGCCGCCAGGATCGCACGCGAATTCAGCTCCGTGCCCGATTTCGGCGCGCCGACCGACAGGCTCTTGCCCTTGAGGTCCGCCAGCGTCTTGATGCCGCTCTCGGCGGTCGCGACGATCTGGATGTAATTCGGATAGATCGCGCCGATCGTGCGCAGCTTGTCGAGCTTGGTCTTGAAGCCCGCCTCCTCCTCGCCGTCCCAGGCGGCCTTGAGCGAGTCGCCCAGCGTGAACGCGATCTCGCCGCGGCCCTGCTGAAGCAGGATCAGGTTCTCGACCGACGCCTTGGTGGCCTGCACCTGCGTCTTCACGTTCGGAATCTTGTCGCCGTAGATCTTCCCGATCGCGACCCCGAGCGGATAGTAGACGCCGGAGGTGCCGCCGGTCAGCACGTTGATGAAGGATTGCGCCTGCGCGCAAGGCGCCGAGGCCGCCAGCGCAAGAGCCGCGGCCACGCCGAAAATCGTCCGTTTCATGATCTTTTCACTCCCCAAACCGGCCGGGAAGTTGGCCGGATGAGGGGGGCGGGTCAACCCATCCAAAAGTCAAAACAGGACTGCGGTAAATGGCTGTCCTGGCTCGATTTTTGAGGAACCCACGGGTGCGGCGAGGTGGCGCAGCCAGGTCGGGACAGCCCCCTCACTGGAAGGTCATGTCCAGGCATTTGGAGATGTCGGAGCCGAGGCCGGAGGAGATGATGATGCAGCCGCGGACTTTCTGCGCGCCGACGTCGGCGGCCCAGACCGAGTAGCCGCCGGGGCCGAAGAACGAATTGGTGTTCGGCGGCTCGGTCTCGGTGGCGTCGAAATCGTAATGGCCGTCGGTCTCGAAGATGCGCGGCTTCTTGGTGCAGGCGCCGTCGGTCTGGACGTTGATGACTTCCTTGTTGTCGCGGGTCAGCGCCAGCGAGACCTGGCAGCGGAAATATTCCGAGGTCTTGGTGTTGAAGAGGTAGGTGTATGACTTGCAGGTCGCGGTGTTCAGCTTGCCCGGGGCCAGGCCGCGGCTGCACGAAATCCGCTGGTTGTGGCTGAGCTGGTAATCATCGGCCCGGGCGGCCGGCGCGAGCGCCGTCAGCAACAGGCCGGCGGCCCAGCAAGCTTTCATGACGAGGTTCATTCGAATCATCCCCTACCCAATGTTTTTGTCGAATTGCGTTCTAGACGGAAAGCGGAACATAGTCGCGCGGGGACGAAGGGAAAATCACAAACTGCTCGGCAAGACGTGATGCGCTGCGGCGCTTTCGCAAATTGACCCGGAAGCGCCGTTCGTGATTTGTTCAAGCCGGGGCGCCTCGATGGGGAGGATAGGGTGATGGCATTTTCGACAAGGATTTTTCTGGTAACGGCCGTGCTCGGCGCGTTCGCTGCGCCCGCATTGGCGCAGACCGCTGCGACACCTTGGGAGCTCAAGCCCGACACCGGCTACGCCTATGACAAGGACGGCAAGACCTTTTCCTACAAGATGGGCACCAGCAATGCCGGTGAACTTCTGAAGGGCGCCAAGAAGGTACCGAAAGGCACGCTGTTCTTCATCGGCCACAACGGCCAGCTCTACATGCGCAGCGGCCCGTATCTGGAAGGCGACGGCAAGTTCAAGTTCGGGTCGGATCAGTAGGGCGAGGCTGGCGGACGACAGCGCCGCCGCGCCCCTCGGTGTCATCGTCCGCGAAGGCGGACGATCCAGTATTCCAGAGATGATAGTGCTTGAACCGAGACGCCGCGGCGTACTGGATGCCCCGCCTGCGCGTGGCATGACAGCTACCGAGGACTAAAACGCCCCCGCGAGCTCCCGCGCGCCGGCGTTGTTGCTGTTGCTGTCCATCCTCGTGTCCGTCACCGCCAGCAGCTTCGCCACCGTGTTGTGGCGGATCGCGACCGGGTTGCGCTCGTAGCCGCCGCGCTGGAAGAAGTTCGAGGTCGGCACCTGCTCGCGCATCGCCTGCGGCATCGTCACCATGTCGAGGCCGGTGCCGTCGCCGGTGAGGTTCATCATCTCCAGCTCGGCCGCACTGAGCGGGCGGCTATAGCCCTTGGCGCGCGCGAACAGCACCGAGGTGAGCAGCTTGTGGGTCTGCAGCATCGGCCCGATATCGATGTCGAGCACCATGGCATGCATGGCCCAGCCCTGCGCGGTGTTGCCGATCTTCTCGTGCTCCGACCAGGTGTCGGGCACCGATTTGGCATGCGCCACCATTTTCTTGAGCACAGTGAGCTTGTGCTCGAGCGACTGGCGCGCCGGGCCCGAGGTCCTCGCCACCTTGTCAGAAAGTGCGCGGATGAACTCATGACCTTGCTCGGCCAGCAGCTCGACGCTGTTGGTCGTCAGCAGCTGGTTGTAGCCCATCGCGGTCGAAATGGCGCGCTTGCCGCCATGCTCGATTCCCGCCTGCACGTCGTAGCTTCCGGTGCCGCCGGTCTCGAACGCATAGACCCGCACCGCCTGCTCGCGCGTCAGCCCCGAGGCCAGCGCGTAGCGTGCATAGACGCGCTTGAATTCGACTTCGTTGGCCGGCCGCTGCGGCGTGAACTGGTAGAGTTCCTGCGCCGCGCGCAGCAGATCGGCGACCACGGGGATCGGCTTTCTCGTCGGGCGGTCCGGGGTTTCCTCCGGCTCCGGATTCACCGGCCGTTTCGGCCCGTTATAGAGCGGCGGATGCTCCAGCACGTAATCGTCGAGCGTGACCTGCTGGCCGCTACGCCGCTTCGCGTTGCGGCCTTTCCGCTTCTCGGAGATCTGGCTCCAATAGGCGCCGGCTTCCTCGTCGAACGCAGCACGCGCCGCCTGATACTCCTGCAGCTTGCGGCGATATTCGAGCACGGCGGGCGACGCGCCGCCTTGCGCGAAAAACTGCGACAACAACTGGGCTTTGGCATTGCGGACGGCCGGCGGCAGCGCGTCGGATTCGCCGCCGCGCGCGGCGGGCGCGAGCAGGACGAGCGCGAGTGGAACCAGTCTCACCGCTTTTCGAATCGATTGATGCATGCTGCCCTCTTAGCAGGCATCCGGTAACCGTCACGTTAACACGTCGTTTACCTCGTTTTCGCGCCTCGCGTCACTTCCAGGCGAATACCGGTTGTTCCAGCTCGGTGACGCGGGTGTGCCGCCCCGCCAGCACTTCGCGGAACTGGTAGATCAAGGCCGCCGTCGGAGCGTGGATCAAGCTCGACTGATGATGGAAGCGGATCAAGCGGCGCGTGCTCTCGGGGATTGCGACGAAATCGAAGGCGTCGGCGCGCTCGACCGTCGCCAGCGCGATGCCATGGACGGAGGCGACCTCGTCCGGGTTTGGTTTGATCGCGGCACTATCGGCGGCCCAGACCACGACTGGCCTAATCAGATAGCCCGAGCGGGTCGGATAATCATCGAGCGTGCCGAGCACTTCCGCGCCTGTGAGGTGGAGGCCAAGCTCCTCGTCGAGCTCGCGCAGTGCCGCCTCGACCGGCGTCTCGCCGGCATCGCAGCGTCCGCCGGGCAGAGCCCATTGACCGCGATGGGCGCGCAAATGAGATGCGCGCAGCGTGAGCAGCAACGCCGTGTCATCGCTCTCGCTGGCCGCAGTCAGCGCAATTGCAACCGCCGCACGCTTCAACACCGCCGGCGCCTCGTCCTCCGGCAGCCGCGTGAAGGCCGCGCAGGCAGCCGCGATATTCCGCCGTGTGGCATCATCGAACGGTCTCATGATGCTTGACTACACCACGTCCGGCCCCGATGAAATGAGATCGCACGACCGCTCGGGAATGGACGACATGACCAATAAGACAGCCGCAAGGCTGAAAGCAGACGGCTGGACCATTCTGGAGACCACGGGCTTCATGCATCTGATCGGCCCGCTGTGGGAGCGCAAGGTCGAGGGCCAATACGAATTCGCACTCGCGACCGAGGACAAGCACCACAATCGCCGCGGCATGGTTCAGGGCGGCGTGATGATGACGTTCGCGGACCGCACCTGCGGCATGACCGCCCGCTACGTCTCCGGCAAGGAGTTCATGGCGACGGTGCAGCTCGACACCCATTTCGTGGAAGCCGGCCAGATCGGCGACATCCTGATCTCCCGCCCGCGCGTGGTGCGCGCGACGCGCAGCCTGATCTTCATGAGCACCGAGGTGACGGTGGACGGCCGCTGCGTGGTGATGGCCAATGGTGTGTTCAAGATTTTGAAGGGGCCGGGGTAGCGGTGCTGCGTTCACTGCGCTCCACACATTCCGCGGTCGTCCCGGCGAAGGCCGGGACCCATACTCCGAGGCAAAAATTGCAGCGCGAAGCTGGTAACTCCGAATCTTCGCCAAACCACATCCTGTGGTTATGGGTCCCAGCCTTCGCCGGGACGACCCCGAGGGATTGCTTCGCTGCGCTCGCAATGACGGAATTAGCTGGATATGCTGGTCGCTCCAGCAAAGCAGAGGACAGCCCATGCAATACCGCCAACTCGGCCGCAGCGGCCTCAAGGTGTCGCCGATCTGCTTGGGCACCATGATGTTCGGCGGGCCGACCGATGAAGCCACCTCAAAGCGGATCATTGCGAAGGCGCACGAGGCCGGGATCAATTTCATCGACACCGCCGATGCCTATTCGAAGGGGGCATCCGAAGATGTCGTGGGACGCGCCATCGGCAACAACCGTCACGCCTGGGTGCTCGCGACGAAACTTGCGAACCCTATGGGGGACGATCCAAATCGTGTCGGCCTGTCCCGCCGCTGGGTGTTGCAAGCGGCGGATGAGAGCCTGAAGCGGCTCGGCACCGACCACATCGACATCTATTATCTGCACAAGGAAGACCATTCGACGCCCCTGGAGGAGACGGTGCGCGCGATGGGTGACCTGATCCGCGCCGGCAAGGTGCGCTATTTCGGCGTCTCGAACTATCGCGCCTGGCGCGTCGCCGAGATCTGCAACATCTGCGACCGGCTCGGCATCGACCGTCCCGCTGTGAGCCAACCCTATTACAACGCCATGAATCGCATGCCCGAAGTCGAGCACTTCCCGGCCTGCTCCTATTACGGCCTCGGTATCGTGCCCTATAGCCCGCTGGCGCGCGGCGTGCTGACCGGCAAATACAAGCCCGACGCGGCTCCCGACAAGGAGACCCGCGCAGGCCGCAACGACACGCGCATGATGCAGACCGAATGGCGGCCGGAATCGCTCCAGCTGGCGCAGGAGATCAAGGCTCACGCCGAGAAAAAAGGCATCACCGCAGGCCAGTTCGCGGTCGCCTGGGTACTGAACTCCGCTTTTGTCTCCTCGATCGTTGCCGGTCCGCGCACCGAGGAGCAATGGGACGGCTACACCGGCGCGCTCGACTATCGCTTCACTGCCGAGGACGAGGCGCTGATCGACAGACTGGTCGTGCCGGGTCATCCCTCGACGCCGGGCTACAACGACCCGGCCTATCCGATCGAAGGACGCCGCGCGCGGACGGCCTGAGCCGGAGACAAGAATGGCCCTCGAAGATCGCTACGGCCTGCCGCTCTCCACCTCTTCGTCCGAGGCGGCATCCGCCTATCGCGAGGGCATCGACCTCATGCTCGCGGGCTGGACCGGCACGGCGGAAACGCTGGAGCGCGCGATTGCGGCCGATCCGGATTTTGCGCTGGCCCTTATCGCCCGCGCCCGCCTGCATGGCTTCTATCAGCAAGGCGATCTGGCTCGGCAGAAGGCGGCGCTCGCGCGCGAGCTCGTGGCGAAACGCGGCACGGAACGCGAGCGCTCGCATGTCGAGACGCTGGCGCTCGCAATCGAGGGCCGGCTGCCCGAGGCGATCGCGGCGACGATGAACCACGTCGAGGCGTGGCCGCGCGATGCATTGGTGCTGTCGCTGCCGCTCGGCGCCTTCGGCCTGTTCGCGTTCTCCGGCATGGCCGATCACGACCGCGCGCGACAGGAGCTGTGCGAGCGCGTCGCGCATCACTATGGCGAGGATTGGTGGTTTCTCACCATGTACGGCTGGGCGATGACCGAGAACGGCGACGTCAGTCGGGGCCGCGGCGTCACTGAGCGCGGCTTCGAGCTGCGCCGGCAGAATGCCCATGCCGCGCACGCCGTGCTGCATGCGATGTTCGAGGACGGATCGATCGAAGCGGCCGACCGGCTCGTCGACGACTGGATCCCATCTTACGACCGCGCCGGGATCTTGCACGGCCACATCCGCTGGCATCAGGCGCTCGGCGCGCTGGAGCATGGCGATGCCGCGCGGGCGCTTGCGATCTATGCCGATGTGCTGCAGCCGAAGGCGACACAGGCGCCGCCGCTCAATCTCGTCACCGACGGTGCGTCACTGCTCTGGCGCCTGTCGGCTTACGGCCACGCCGTGCCGAGCGCGCTCTGGCTCGAAGCCGACGCCGCCGCGCAAAAACTGTTTCCGAAACCAAGCCTGCCCTTCGCCGATATCCACATGGCGCTGTTCGCGGCTGCGACGCAAAATCGCGAGGCGCTCGCCGCGCGTCTTGCCGCGATCGAGCAGCGGCTCGCCGATGGCAAGCTGCCGGCCGGTCCCGTGGTGCCGGCGGTCTGCCGCGCGCTGGCAGCCTTTGCGGACGAGGATTACGCGGCTTGCGTGCAAATGCTCGCGCCGGTTCTCAGCGAGGTCGTGCGGCTCGGCGGCAGCCACGCCCAGCGCGAGTTGATCGAGGACACTTTTGTCGTTGCCCTGATGCGCAGCGGCGAGCTGCCCCGCGCCCGCGCCCTGCTCGATGCCCGCCTGCACCGCCGCCCATCCTTGCGCGATACGCGCTGGCAGGCGGCAATGGGGTAGCCCTGCCACGAAAAAAACACCGGCCGGGCGGCAAGTGCCGGCCGGGATTGGGTTGGGCGATAGGGGCGAATCGCCGTTGGGGTGGCGCGGTGGTATTCCAGACGGATTTGGCAGAACAAACGGGATCGCAACCAATTTGCGGTTCGATGGTTGTCGGACGGAGCTTTTCCGTGGTTGCCCGGCATGTGAACCTCCCGATGCCCCTCTGCCGACTCATCCTCGCTGTCGCCCTCGTCCCCACCTTCGTCCTCTTGGCAAGCCCTTGTTTTGCCGAGTCTTCCGCGCCGATTCCCGTCAACAATCCGCCCGGGCAGCAGACCGCCTTTATCGACTTGCCGGCGCTGATGTCCGGCCACTGCAAGACGTTGAAGGTCGCCGGGCGCACCTTCGCCTGCAAGACGGTGGCCTACGCCCACGGCGACAAGGGCCGGGTCAATTTCACGGTCGCGGTCGAGGATCCCGCCGACGAGAATCACGTCGTGTCGTTCTCCGGCGAGAACGGCAAGCGCGCCGACGACAATTCCTATGAGCTGCCGATCGACCGCATGCTGCTCAACTCCAAGGACCGCCCCAAGGTCGACGGCCTGCCGGTGCCGGCCGAGCAGACCTCCAGCGGCCTCTGCCGCCAGACCGGCAATTTCGCAGCCAAGAAGGTGACTGACGTCACCTGCTCTGCCACCGACAGCGAGGGCCGGCGCTACGAACTGCTGTTTGTCTCCGACGGCACGCCTGTAAGCGTGCGTCGTATCAGGCAGTCGGCGCCGTCGATCCAGGATCCGTTCAAATAGCTCCGCCGGTCACGTGAACGCCTTTTCCAGCGTCGCGAAGATCACCGCGAGCGATTTGTCGTGCCGCGTCACCGGGGGCACCGGGCGATCGACCTTCATCAGCTGATAGACCGCCATTTGCGCCGCGCGCACCGAATATTCGACGGTGAACACGACGTCATCGGGGATTTCGACGAACTGGCTGACGAAGGCGAGATTGACGGAATTCCCGGGCACCGGCAGCGGCCGGTCGGTGGCGGTGCGCGGCATGAACATGCTGGTGATGTAAGGCATGCGACAGGGAACGCAGATCGCATCCTCGAAGACGCCAGGGTCGAAATTCAGGTGACCGCAAAGCTCCTTCAGGATGTCGGCGCCGCCGCAATCGGACATCGGCTTGGCCACGAAATTGCCGACGCGGTCGGGATGCAGCGCATAGCCCCAGAACACCTGCACGTTCTTCGGCTGTCCGGCGAAATGCGGCTGATGATACAGCACCACCGACATCAGCCAGTTGGAGTCCCTGAACGTGACGAGGCCGCCGGTGCCGGCCTTGTTGCCGGAGAACGCCTCCATCTTGTCGAAGAAGCGCGGATCGCGGCAGGTGACCGTGAATGACAACCAATAGGATTCCGGGATCGACGCGTTGAACGCGGACGGCTTGCCGAATTCGGGACGTCCGTTCGCGATTTTCTCCCACAGCGTCCAACCCCGGCTGTCGGACTTGGTCAGGCGCGGAGCCGGCTCGGTCATCGAGCCCAGGCTCGAGGCGTCGGTCATCGAGCCGTTCTGAAAGAACACGAGATCGCCGTCCTCGAGCTGGACATTGGCGGTGCGGCCGTCGCGGTCGAGTACGAGCTGGCGCACCCGCAAGCGTCCGTCCTCGCTCTCGATCGCCATGTCGGTGACGGCGGTGCCGCGCACGAACTGCACGCCCTGCCCCTTGAGCCAGTCGGCAAGCGGCCGCACGATCGCGTCATACTGGTTGTAGACGGTGCGCTTGACGCCGGCGAGCGTCTCGATGCGCGGGAATTCGTTCATGAAGCGATGCAGGTAGCGCTTCAGCTCGACCGCGCTGTGCCAGGGCTGAAAGGCGAAAGTGGTCTGCCACATGTACCAGAAATTGGATTCGAAGAATTTGGGCGACAGCCAGTCGGTGATGCGGCTGTTGCCGAGCGTCTCCTCCGAGGCCTCTGTGAGCCGCAGCAACTCGAGCCGGTCGCGCCCGGAAAATCCCATATGCGAGACATCGAGCTTGAAGCGGTTGCGATCGACCAGCCGCGCTCGCGAATGCGCAGGGTTCTCGGTGTTGAACGCGACGGTTTCCTCGCGCACGCTGAGGCCGGGATGTTCGAGCGAGGGAATGCTCGACAGCAGGTCCCAGGTGCATTCGTAGTGATCGGTCGTGAGCATGCGTCCGCCACGCAGCGAATAAGCCCCGCTCGCGAGCAGCGCGCCGTCGAGGCTGCCGCCAACCAGCGGCTGCGCCTCGTAGATCACGATGTCCCGCCCCGGCAGCTGCGCGTCACGAACCAGGAACGCCGCGCCCGCAAGCGATCCAACGCCGCCCACCGATGAAATACGCCTTCATGTCTTGCCTCGATCTGCAATTCGAATTGTCGCGGCGACATTGCATGGCGAGATACTGACCGGAGTTGCGCTGGATCAAGCGCAACGCGCATGAGGATCACGTTGAGTTGAGCGATTGACTGATCAACCCCCGCATGGCGTCCTTTCGCGACGTCATCGAATCACGTCTTGACATTGCCGTACCTCGGAGCGACCCATGACGCGCGATCGCCTGTTTCTGCTGCGACCTGGTTTCGAGGACCCGACCTTTCCTGGACGCCGTTTCTATTGCTGGCATTGCGCGCTGATCGAGGGCTTGCTGGTCTCGTTTCCGCAGCTCGCCGACAAGCTCGACGTCGAGCGCATCGCGTGGCCACGCCCGCGGCACGCCGTGATCGCGCTGGCCGGCGAGGAGAACCAGTCGTTGCCGCTGCTCGTGCTGGCGGTTGGAGCGACCTCGCCGCACCAGACCGGCAGCCATCAGGGCCGTGCGTTCATTGCCGCCAAGGACGCCATCCTGGCCGCACTCTCCGAACGCCACGGCTTTCCCGATCCGCATCCGTGAGGGGGAGAGCGCTCGCGCGATGACGCCGTCGAATCTGAACGGCGAATTCGTCGCCACCGATACGTGATTGCGTCATTCGCGGCAGAGTGATGGCAGGGTTGCGATCGACGCTGGTGATGCGACAATAAATCTCACGAGACGCGCGTCGCTGCGAATCGGACGCCAATGAAACTGCGTCGTTTCGACGCCCGCACTGGCCGGAACGTGCCGGATGCCCATGTGTTGTCACACGACATTCAACTGGAGTGATGACATGAAGTATCTCTTTGTCGCGATGGCCGTCGGAGCTGCGGCGCTTGTCGGCGGATCCGCGGCGAACGCGGCCAATCATTCAAGCGCAAAACAGAACGCGCCAGCTGCCCGGTCAACCGACATCAGCGCGCAGCACAGGCACCACCATCACGGCTATCGCCATCACTGGCGTCCTCACCACCATCACGGCTATTATCGTCCGCACTACCGGAGCTACGGCTATTATCCGCGGCACCACGGCTATTACGGCGGCGGACCGTACGGATATTATGGCGGCGGCGGCCCCAGCGTGACGTTCGGCTTCGGCGGCAGCCGCTGGTAAGACGAAAGGCAGCAACACGAAAGGCCCGCGAGACGCGGGCCTTTTTTGCTCATCAGCCTACCCCCGCAAGATCATGCCCGCCGTCTGCTGACCGCTCGCCAGCGCCGCTTCGACCGTGCCCATGTCGGCTCCGCGATAGAGCGCCTCGCCGGAGAACAGCACCGGACCGTCGGCGCGCGCGAGGATCGTTTGCGCCTCGCGCGTTCGCGGCGTCGCCCAGGAATAGGCGCCGCGGGCGTAGGGATCGTGCGCCCAGTTTGTCGCAACGGCCGCGATGAGCTCGTGCGCGAGATCCTCGCGCGACAGGCCGAAGACGGTCGCAAGCGAATCGAGCCCGGCATCGATCAGCGCTTGCGGGTCGAGCTGCGCCAGCGCTGCCGTGCGCGGGCCGCCGAACCATCCGGTCAGCACGGGATGCCGGCTCGGATATTGCGTCCACCACACCGGGATGGCTTGGTCGGTCAAAAGGAAGCTCATGTCCGCGAGCTCTTCCTTGCGCTCGCGCCACCATGGCCGCCTGAAGCGCAGCAGGATCTTTATAACGTTACCGAAGCCGATGTCGTCGGCCGCCGCCGCCGCCCTCGCGCGCGCGCGGCTCGGCAGCCCGATCTCGCGCAGCAACGGCAACGGAACAGTAAGGATCACGCGATTGCAATTATGCACGTCGCCGCCGACACA
Source organism: Bradyrhizobium sp. Kon58 (assembly GCF_055807455.1). Lineage (NCBI taxonomy): Bacteria > Pseudomonadati > Pseudomonadota > Alphaproteobacteria > Hyphomicrobiales > Nitrobacteraceae > Bradyrhizobium > Bradyrhizobium sp. Kon58. The sequence continues at coordinate 79,825 of NZ_JBVVOT010000008.1, read as the reverse complement.
GCGAATGGCGATCGCGCCGCCCTCCTCCTCGATCGCCGACACCACGCAGCCGAAGCGAAACATCACGCCAAGCTTGCGGCACTCGGCCGTCAGGAACTCGATCATCGCACCATAGCCGCCCTTGACCCGCGCCTGCGGAGAGTGCCCGCCAGCCATCCATTCCTCGCGCAGCGCCAGCGTCGAAGCGCACTCGGGATCGGCCGCATCATAGCCCTCGACCATTCGCTCGATCGCATGGCGCAGCCGCGCGTGCTCATCGCCGGCAAAATGCCGGCGCAGGAAATCGGCGACGGTGAGGTCGTCGTTCAATTCCCGAACCACGGCGTGCAGCTCAGCCTCATGCGGATCGTGACGATCCTCGCGCACGATGTCTGCGCCGTCAAAGCCCCACCGCTCGCCTTCGATCTCCTGAAGGGATAGCCCGGCCTCCCGCAACAGCGCGCGCGTCACCGGCGCCTCGCCGTGGACGAATTCGGCGCCGCCATCGGCGGGGTAGCCGAACTCCGAAGCGGGCAGCGGGTGGATGCGGCCGCCGCAGCGCTCGCGCGCCTCCAGGATCGTCACTGTCCTGCCCGCGCGCGCCAGCTCGCGCGCCGCCATCAGACCGGCCGCGCCGGCACCGACAATGACGATATGCTCTGATGTTACGGACATGGCGGTGCTGTTACTCGCCCACGGCCTGCGGATCGTTCTGGATCAGATAGCGTAGCAGCAGGACACCGCCGCCGAGATCCCGCGTGCTCTCCAGCGTCATCGCGCTCAGCGGCGCACGCCGGTCCCCGTCGGCGTCCGTAGAATCGAACACGAAGGGCGCGCCCTTGGCGCCGTCGATCGCGGGACTGAGGATCAGGTTGAACTCGTCGATCAGGCCGGCACGCAGGAACGCGCCGTTCGCGACGCCGCCACCCTCCACCAGCAGGCGCTTCACGCCGAGCTCGCGGTTGAGAATGTCCACCGTCAGTGCGAGGTCGATCTCGGACTTGCCGGCAAAGATATAGGACACGCCCTCGCCACGGAGACCGGCGAGATGCGAATCGGAGACGCTCTCGGTCAGCACGACGACGATCGGATCGCCGCCGATATCGGAGCGGCCCCAGCCGATCTTGCCCTTCGCATCGAGCACGACGCCATAGGTTTTCGCGTCACGCCGCACGAACCAGTTTTCGCGCGGAAATTTCGCGTCCGTCGTCGCCGGATAGGGCTCGCCCTTGGCGAACTCCGAGCCGGTGACGCGGCCGATCACCCAGGCATCGCCGCCGAGCTCGTCGTGGATCTTCTCGAACCAGTCCGTCCCTGCCCCCTTCGGGCGCCAGCGGCTCGGATGGGTGCGGCCGTCCAGACTCGAATGCATCAGGCAAATAACGTAAGGCTTCATGCGTATCTCCGGGCCGCGCTCAGGCGGCCGGCTCATTGCCCTTCTCATTCCCCGTGGCGCGATCGTTCACGATCACCGCGAGGGGATTGAGCTTTGGCGGCGCGACCAATTTGAGCGTGTTGGTGTCGCGATGGTTGAACGGCGCGCCGCGCACGAACAACTCGGTCTGGATCAGATAGGTCCAACTGCCGTCGTCGTTGAAGGTGATGTCGCAGCGGTAAGCGTCGGTGCGGAACGCTTGTTCCAGAAAATCAGTCGAGCAGATCCCGTAAGCGGTATCCCCACGCTTGGCGGTGACGGAGATCGCTTTGTCGTCCGGCCCGGCCTTGCCCGACGCCAGCAGCACCTGCCCGCGCGGGATCGCCAGCGTCTGCATGATCAACCCGGTCGCGGGCTCCCACAACCAGTAGCCGACCTGGTCGTGGAAGGTGATGTCTTCCTGGGGCGTGTTGATATGGATGTGATAGCGCAGCCCATAGAGCAGCTGCGGCCCATTGGCCTGGGGATCTATCGGGTCCATCCGGATGCGCTCGATGAAGGTCCGCCGCTCCGGCCCCTCCGCCTTCGGATTGATGTCGATACCCTTGTCAGCCTGCCAGCTGCCTGCGAGACGGCGGAGCGGACCGAGATTGGCAAGGCCGTCGGGCGAGACGTCCTCGGGCTCGGTGAAGATGTCGGCGGGAAGGGGGAGCATGGGTGTCCTCGCGTCGTTGCGAGGCAGCCATAGCATGAGAGCGCGGGCGTGGCTCGTTCTCAAGCCTCACAATCGCGAATGGACGTCCGCGCCACGCGCAGACGATCCATGAGGCGAAACGGAGCCGAGCCTCCTCAGTTCGGCTCCGTCGCCATGATGCTTAGTGGCGGTGGTCGCGGACCTCGGGGTGAGTCCGGTGATCCCGGACGATGGGTTGATCGCGATGGTCGCGCACGACGGGCGGGTCGCGATGGTCGCGGACGACGGTCGTCGCGTTCGAAGGTGTCACCACGTTCGCCAATGCGATCGCTGCGAGAGCCACGAGGATACAATTGCGCATGAGTTTTGCCTTTGCTTGGTGGATCACTGCGAGCCACCTGACACCAAGCTAGATTGATCAGCTCGAATGATATGTGTCGTTGATCACCCGCCGATCGTCGACGCTCTTGCGACTTGCCTCGTGCAATCGAAGGAGAGGCCCGTCCGCGCTGTTACTTCAACGCAAGGCTGCTGCAATATGCCGAGGTCTCGCCGGACCGCCAGCCGGTGATCCGTCCTGCTTCCTTGCACTCGTCATAGGTCTTGTAGTTAGCGACGTTACGGCACGTGAACGAATAGACGCCACCCGAAACGTTGCAACCAACCCAGGGCTTGTCGCCCGTCTTGAAGCTCGATTGACAACCGCCGACGCAGCTGCCCGTGGCAGCGGCGAGCTTGGCAAGCTTCGCGACGTCCGAGCTCGGCGCCAGTGACGCCGTCGAAGCGGCTGACGTGCGCGATGCGGTCTCGCGAGCTGTCGCGTGATGCGCTGGTCGGTGTGGCCGCGCCACATGCTTCGGCGCATCGACCGTGACGCCGGGAAGCTGGGTGTCGGCGGCGGTCGTGGTCGGCGTCGGTTGCGACATCGCGGTGCCGCCGAGGGCGCACAGGAGCAGTGCAATCGATGAGATGGCGACAGCGGGACGCGTAACGAAGCGTGATGACAACGTCATGGCCATGTCCTTCCAGATGCGGGGACGGTCAATTCCGTCCCGAGAGCCAGGATATCACGCCCTGATCCAGGTCGCATGACGAGGAACCATGCAACTTGACACGACCTGCCGACGCGCTCCGCGTCGCATCTGCCGCAGTTTTGAGCAGGCATCGAGCAGAACAGACACTGGATTAGCGGCAGCAAAGCACGAACGAAATTCGTCGCGGTCGCCAACAAGCCACCCCAAGCATTTGTGTTCGGTGTTCCCGTTTGCGTCACGGAATCCGGGTGATAGGCTCAGGATTGTGAAATACACCATAGGCGATGAAGCCACTCCTAAACTAGCGTTCACGTGACGTCCGTTATTTTCAAGTGAGTGGTTTGGAATGCAGCAGGCTTCGGTCGAGAAGTTCTCGGACCTCATCGGTGCGGTCTACGATTGCGTGATCGCGCCGGAACGCTGGACGAGCGTTCTAAACGAGATTCGCACGGAGCTCGGCTTCGCGACCGCCGTGCTCTCGGCATATAGCCTCACGAACATGAGGATCGGAGTCAATGCCGCCTCCGGGACCGACCCTGTCCAGACGATGGCCCAGACCAGCATCGAGTATGCGCCTGATATCGTCGAACTCTGGGGCGGCGTTGAGCGCATCCGGCAATATCCGCTTGGAGAACCGATCATTCGATCCCAGGCGGTCCCAGAGGAAATAGTCCTCGGCAATCGCTATCACCTGGAATGGGCTCTCCCCAAGGGCTTGTTCGACGCCGTCGGCGTCGCCCTCGTTCGCGAGAAAACAATGATCGGCAATGCGACATTCAGTCAGCATCAGTCGGACGGGGCCATTGACGATGCGCAGGTTAGCGGATTGCGCGTTCTCGCACCTCACATCCGCCGCGCCGTGATCATCAGCAACCTGTTCGACATGAAGACCGTGGAAGCCGCGACATTCGCCGCGACAGTGGAGGCCCTGACGGTCGGAGTCGTTCTGGCGGACGGCGATTCGAAGATCGTTCACACCAATGCCGCAGCCACAGCCATGCTCGCGGCAAGCGATCCACTTCTGGCTCGGCATGGCCGGATCGCCGTTCAATCGGCGACCACCACCAGCACGTTGCAATCGGCCATCGCGCAAGCAGCGAAGGACGAGGCGGCACTCGGCCAAAAGGGCATCGGCATCCCGATCCCCCGCTCGAGCGGAGATCCTCTCGTCATTCACGTTCTGCCGCTGCGACGCGGCCACATGCGGGCCGGCCTGGTCCAGCGCGCCTCCGCCGCTCTGTTCGTGGCATCGGCCTCCGGTCCGCCGCAGCTGCCTCACGATGCTCTCATCCAGCTCTACGATCTGACGCCGGCCGAAATTCGCATCTTCGAGCTCATCTGCGATGGACAGACACGCGACGCGATCTCGTCGCAACTCGGGGTGTCCGTCAGCACCGTGAAAAGTCACCTCTTGCATGTCTTCGAAAAGACAGGCTGCCGGCGCCAGGTCGATCTGGTCCGGCTGGCAAGATCGCTGACGTTTCCGGTGTAGGGAAGCTCGGGGTGATGGCACGCTCTGTCGTCCAATGATTTTGAAGTGAGTGGTTTGGAATGCAGCAGGCTTCGGTCGAGAAGTTCTCGGACCTCATCGGCAGTATCTATGATTGTGTGATCGTGCCGGAACGCTGGACCGAAGTTCTGGATGAGATTTGCGCCGAGTTCGGCTTTGCCACCGGCGCGCTCTCGGTCGCCAGCCTCACCAACATGAAGGCCGTCGTCAATGCGGTGTCCGGGTCCGACCTGGCCCAGATGGCCCAGAACGGGGTCGGATACGGCGCCGACATCATCGAGCTCTGGGGCGGCGCCGAGCGCATTCGGCAATATCCGCTCGGCGAGCCGATCGTTCAATCCCAGGCGGTCCGGCCGGACATCATTTCCAGCAACCGCTATTATCGCGAATGGGCCATGCCCAAGGGCTTGTTCGACGCCGTTGCCGTCGGCCTCGTTCGCGACAGGACGATGGTTGGAAATGCGATATTCAGCCAGCATGAGTCGGCGGGCCGCATTGACGACGCGCAGGTCGACGGATTGCGCCTTCTGGCGCCTCACATCCGCCGCGCCGTGACGATCAGCAATCTGTTCGACATGAAGGCGGTGGAAGCCAACACATTCGCGGCGACGGTGGAGGCCCTGACGGTGGGTGTCGTCCTGGCCGACGAGGATTCAAAGATCATTCATGCCAACGCCGCAGCCGCGGCGATGCTCGCGGCCGGCGATCCGATCGTGGCAAGGCATGGCAGGATCGCGGTTCAATCCGCGGTGACCACGGCCACACTGCAATCAGCCGTCGCGCAGGCGGCAAGGGACGAGGCGACGCTCGGGCAAAAAGGCATCGGCATCCCGATCCCGCGCCAAGGCGATGACCCTCTCGTCATCCACGTTCTGCCGTTGCGACGCAGCCACACGCGATCCGGTCTGATCCAGAGCGCCGCTGCCGCCGTGTTCGTGACGTCAGCCTCCGGCCCACCGCGATTGCCTCACGATGCGCTCAACCAGCTCTATGACCTGACGCCGGCCGAGGTTCGCATCTTCGAGCTCATCTGCGAGGGACACACGCGAGACGCGATCTCGGCCCTGCTCGGCGTTTCCGTCAGCACCGTGAAGAGCCACCTCATTCACGTCTTCGAAAAGACCGGCTGCAGGCGCCAGGTCGATCTGGTCAGGCTCGCGAAATCGCTGACGTTCCCGGTGTGAGGCCCAGGGCGAGACGGCGCACGGTCAGCCGGGCCTCTACGTGGACGGCGCCGGAACCTGTCGAAATGATCATCCCGCGGTGATCCAGGGCCTGTCCTCGTTCGTTCCCAGACCCACAGGTCGCTTGTCGAGGCGCTATGATCGCTGCTATCCGAGCTTTAGATGCGCCCATCCGGGCGAAGGCTGGTTTTCCCCGGAGGATTGAAGCGCGGCTGTCGACGGGCACGAGCAAAGGGCCGGACACAAAGGTGGATTGGGCTGATCTGATCGGACGCGTCGCCTCGGCCGGAGACCGGGAGGCCTTCAAGCGCCTGTTCGAGCATTTCGCGCCGCGCATCAAGGGACTGATGCTGAAGGCCGGGTGCAGTTCGGACGAGGCGGAGGAGATTGCTCAAAATACCCTGATCGCCGTCTGGCGGAAGGCAGGCCAGTTCGATCCTGGGACGGCCGGGGCCGCGGCATGGATATTCACCATCGCGCGCAATTTGCGCATCGATTTGTTCCGCAGCAGAGCGCGGGCAGACCGCCTGCGGGGCACCTCTGAGCTTCCCGAGACGCCGGATCCCGCCGAGCCCGCGGACGCCGTCATGTCCCGCGCGCAGGACGCCGCGCGGATCAATTCGGCCGTCAAGCAGCTCTCGATGGAGCAATCCATGGTGGTGAGATTGTCGTTCATCGAGGAGAGGCCGCATCCGGAAATCGCGAGCCTGCTTGGCATTCCGCTCGGAACGGTGAAGTCGCGGATCAGGCTGGCGATGAACCGCCTGAGAGACATATTGGACGAAGAAGCATGACGATCAACCATCATCCACCGGAAGATCTTCTGGCCGACTTTGCGGCCGGCAGGTTGGAAGAAGCCCATCAATTGGTGGTGGGAGTGCATGTTGCAGGTTGCGCACGGTGCGGCCGGTTCGTGCAGGCCATCGAGCAACTTGGCGGTTTCGCGCTTGAGGATGTCGAGCCGGTGCCGGTCGCATCGGATGCTTTCGAGCAGGTGATGTCGCGCATTCACGACGCTCCCACAGAACGAGCGGCGCGGACTGCCGAGGCCGCCCGCGGCAGCGAGCAGGATGTTCCGGCGGCGCTGCGAAACTATCGTATCGGCAAGCGCAGGCGCATCGCTCCGGGTCTGAGCATGCGGCCGATCGAGCTGTCCGGATCGGGAACGGCACGGGCATTTCTGCTTCGCTCCGCGCCGGGGACGCGCATGCTCGAACACACGCACACCGGCACCGAGCTGACCCTCGTGCTCGAGGGCAGCTTCAGCCACGAGGGCGGCCGGTTCGGTCCGGGTGATTTCGACTATGGCGACGACGAGGTCGACCATCGACCTGTGGTGGGCGACGAGGGCCCATGTGTTTGCCTCGTCGCAATGACGGGCGACCTGCGCATGAACGGCCTGCTTGGCAGACTGATCGGGCCATTCGTGCGGCTTTGATCCACTCGCCTCCTTCTTCCGCCGGGTGATCCGAACGCGAGCCCGGAGCGTTTCGAAGGAAACGCAAGGGGAGACAGGTCATGGCCGGCTTAAGCCTGACACGACAGGCGCAGAGCGAAACATTGCCCGAACTGCTGGCATGCGTTTCGGCGGGCGATACACGGGCCTTCGCAGCGCTGCATATGCTGACGCGGAGCAGGCTGCGCAGGACTGCGCTCGCCGTCGGAACTCCGCCCCACGACATTGAGGACATTCTTCAGGAAGCCTATCTGAAGATCTGGCGCAACGCGGGTCGGTTCGACAGCGGCCGTGCTTCGGCGATGACCTGGATGTCCGCAATCGCACGGAACACTGCCATCGACCATCTGCGGGTCAGAAGACTGCCGACCTACGAGCTGGACGAGGCGCTGCTGGTTCCAACAAGTGCTGATCAGCCTGCGAGCGACGATTTCGACTACGCCCGCGCCGAACCAATCGCACGCAGCGTGCTGGCTCGTTTGCCGGAAGACCGCCGCCGGCTGGTGGCGCTGGCCTATCTCGAGGGCGAGAGCCGCGCGAGCTTGTCGCGGCGCTTCGGTGTGCCGGTCGGCACCATCAAGACCTGGTTGCACCGAACCCTTCTGGCGGTACGCAAGGACTGCCTTGCCGCATCGGCTGCAGCCTGAAGCAGGCAAGGAACCCGCGCGTGGCCGCAGAGATCATCGAATTCCCCATCCGTGACCACCAAGATCCGCTTGTGTCCTCCGTTGCGAGACTCGAGCAGATGGTAAGAGAGGTCGACGGTCTGGCGGCCAACCAGCCCGCGGAAGGTCTCGATCATTTGCTCGCTGTCACGGAGCGCTTCGGTAATCGACTGCTCGATCTCGCACACCTCGTCCTTGAGGACGATGCCAAGCGGAGTGTCCAGATCGCATTCACGTCGCTCTCCGACAAGATCGCGACGACCAGAGAGGCCTTTGACGGGTGCGACGGAGCGACGGACCCCTAATTCGGCGCCACGCCGACCCGACGCCATGAAGTCAGCTCTGCGCGACCGATCTTAATTGAGACTGAGCAGCGAGATGTTCAGCAAGGTCGCAAAACCCACCCAGCCGGCATAGGGAATGAAAAGGGCCGATGCCAGCCGATCGTTCGCCCATTGACGCCAGACAAAGGCGAGGATCGCAGCGAGCAGCGCAACAATGACGCCGAGCGCCACGTCCATGCGATGAAGCGAAAAGAAGATGGGAGACCATGCAAAATTCAGGATCATCTGCAGGCCCCATAATCTCATCGTCGTTCCGCGCGGCTCCGCCTCGAAGGTGCGGAATCCCGCCACGGCGATCATCAGGAACAGAGCCGTCCAGACGGGTGCGAACACCGCATCCGGCGGATTGAACGATGGCTTGTTGAGCGCCGCGTACCACGCTCCCGGACGGTTCAGGACCCCGATCAGAATCCCCGCAGCAGGAACCAGAAACAGGAAAGCGGCGCATCGGTACCATCTGCCGCGCTTACGGTCGCCATCGTGCCGCAGCGCCCCGTCGTGCGTCCCATCCATGATCAGTGTGCCATCCTTTGAGCAACGAGAAATCCCGTCCAGGCGCTGACACCGGCGAGGAAGGATCCCCAGCCCACGTCCGCAACAGTGAGCGCCGTGGACCAATTCCTCAGCGTGGCCTGGTTGGTCAGATCGTAGGTCGCATAGGTGAAGCAGCCCAGCATCACGCCGGACGTGAAGGCACGCAGCGCGCCGCCATCCTGCTGAGCCGGCAGCACCGCGAACCAGATCAAGCCGACGGGATACGCCAGATAAAACACTGCAGCAGCGGCGAGGTCGGGCTCCGAGCGCAACATGTCGCCCAGCACCGGCCGGTAAAGCCTCTCAACCATGGTCTTGAGCCAGATCATGTCGAGCGCAACGAAGGTCGCAGCCACCGACAGATATGTAAAAAACAGGCTCATGTCCGGTCTCCCCTCCGGTGTCGCAACCGGTTTAACAAAGGCAACGTCTGTAAACGACGTGAGCCCCTCGCTGGATCACGCGGCGCGCTCGCTCCGCCTTGCCCCGCAACCCTGTCAGGCTTTTGAACCAGATCGTGCGACGCCGGAGTTCCGATCATTCCGGCGCCTTCTTGGCGGCGAACGGGTGATCCACGCCGTCCGTTCGAACGTTTCCTCAGTGCGCGTGTGGCCGGTCAGCTATCTGAGCCGGGCGACGGACGACATTGGCCCGAAACCGGATGTTCCGGCCGTCGCTGGTGGTATTGGGGGCGACAAAGCATGCGTTTGGCGGTGATCGGGACGGGAATTGCCGGCAATGCCGCCGCATGGCTCCTCTCCGAACGTCATGCCGTGACCGTCTACGAGCGCGAATTGCGGCCGGGTGGACACAGTCATACAGTGCGGGTTGACTACGATGGCGAAGAGATCGACGTCGACATCGGCTTCATCGTGTTCAACGAGCCGAACTACCCGGAATTGACGTCTCTGTTCGCGCACCTGGGTGTAAAGACCGAGGAGACATGCATGAGCTTCGCGATGTCGGCCGACCAGGGCCGATTCGAATGGCGGGGCGGCGGCGAGACCTTCCTGCAGGTCGCCTCCGGCCTGTTCGCCCAGCCGCGTAACCTCTTCTCCCCCTCATATTTTCGCATGCTGGCCGAAGTCCGGCGCTTCAACAAGGAAAGCGTCTCCGACTTGCGGGCTGGCCGGCTCCAGAACCTCACACTCGGCGAATATCTGCACAAGGGAGCGTTCAGCCCCCGCCTGTTCAGCGATTATCTGGGACCGATGGGGGCCGCCATCTGGTCGTCGCCCTCGGCCGAGATCCTCGCCTTTCCCGCGGAAAACTTCATCGCCTTTTTCGACAATCACCGGCTGTTGCATCTGGATCGGCCGCTCTGGCGGACCGTCCAGGGCGGCAGCCGGCGCTATGTCGAGAAGCTCACGGCCAGGTTCAAGGCCAGCATCCGGCTCGGCTGCACGGTGACGTCGATCCATCGCACCGAGCACGGCGTGACGATCGCCGACAGTCACGGCCATCAGGACTCCTACGACGCTGTCGTGTTGGCCTGTCATAGCGATCAGGCCCTGGCGATGCTGTCGGATGCCGACCCACGCGAGAGATCCATTCTCGGCGCGATCCGTTACGCCCCAAACACGGCCTATCTGCACCGCGACCTCAACCTCATGCCGAAACGCCGCAATGCATGGGCATCCTGGAATTTCTTGCGCTGGCGACGCGAAACGCCTGCGCAGAACGACGTCGCCGTGACCTACTGGATGAACCGGCTGCAGGGCATCGACGACAGCAAGCCGCTATTCGTCAGCCTCAATCCCCCTTTCGAGCCGGCGCCTCATCTCACGTTCGGCAAGTTCACGTTCGCGCATCCACAATATGACGCAAGCGCGTTCGCCGCGCAGAGGAGGCTCCCCGAAATCCAGGGACGCCGCCGCACCTGGTTTTGCGGCGCGTGGACCGGCTACGGATTCCATGAGGACGGCTTGCGCTCCGGCATCGCCGTCGCAGAGGCACTAGGCAGTGCGGTGCCGTGGCGACAGTCCGGCGCGTTGCTGGCGCAGGCTGCCGAGTAGAACATGTTGCAATCGGGCGCTCCAGAACGAACAGCGACCTCATCTGCAGCCGCGCTCTACCTGGGCAGGGTGATGCACGCGCGCATGCGGCCCGTGCACCACAGGTTCGCTTACCGGGTCATGAACCTGCTCATCGACCTCGACCGGCTTGATGAAGCGGATCGCCAGTCTCGCCTGTTCGGCATCAATCGCGCGTCGATCTTCAGCTTCCATGAATCCGATCACGGTAAGCGTGACGGCGCATCCCTAAGCAGGCATGTGCGAGGCCTGGCCGAACAACGCGATATCGATCTGTCGAGCGGGCGCATCCTCCTTTTGTGCTATCCGCGGCTCTTCGGCTACGTGTTCAATCCGCTTTCGATCTACTTCTGCTATGGCAGCAGCGGCAATCTTGCGCTGCTGATCTACGAGGTCCGCAACACTTTTGGCGAAATCCATTCCTACATCCTTCCGGTGGAGGACCCTGTCGTCGGCGGCGCCATACGACAATGCCAGGCGAAGGAGTTCTACGTCTCGCCATTCATGGAGATGCACACGAAGTATCGCTTCAGCATTGCCCCGCCCGACCAGCAAGTGACGGTCAGAATTGTGCAGACCGATCAGCATGGCGCGATATTTACGGCCGCATTCTCCGGGCAACGTCGCTCGCTGACCAGCCGCTCGCTGTTGGCGACGCTCGTCACCCTGCCACTTCTCACCTTCAAGGTCGTCGCGGCCATTCATTGGGAAGCGATCCGGCTTTGGCTGAAAAATGTCCCTTACGTTCCCCGTCCGAACCAACGCTGAATGTGAAGCCATGGTCCTCGCAGCCACTCACCAGACTGCTCGTTTCGATGACGTTCCCTTGCTCGCGCGGCTCGCGCTGCGGCTCGCTTCGCGGCTCAAGCTCGGCACCGTGGATGTTCGCCTTCCCGACGGCAGAACGGTGGTGTTGCGGGGAACGCATCCGGGGCCGTCGGCGACCATCGAGCTCAACAGCTACGCCTTCGCGCGAAGCCTGGTCCTGGGCGGCGATATCGGCATGGCCGAGGCTTACATTCGCGGCGATTGGAGCACACCGGATCTCTCGCAGCTGCTTTACGTGTTCTGTCTGAACGACGATCTTGTCGACAGCGCCTTCGCCGGCAATGCACTGGTCCGGCTTTGCCGGCGCGCGCTGCATCGGTTGCGCCGAAACACGCGACTGGGATCGCGGCTGAATATCCACGCCCATTATGATCTCGGCAACGAATTCTTTGCGGCCTGGCTCGATCCGAGCATGACTTACTCGTCGGCATTGTTCTCGCCCGATGCGACCGACCTGCTCGCCGCTCAACGGCACAAATACGAACAGCTGGCGAAGGCAATCGAGCTGCGGCCCGGCCATACCCTGCTCGAGATCGGTTGCGGCTGGGGCGGCTTTGCCGAATATGCCGCCAAAACTTGCGGCGCCAAGGTCTTGGCGCTCACCATCAGCAAGGAGCAGCACGCATTCGCCAGCCGGCGAATCCACGAAGCCGGGCTCGGCGAAAAAGTCGAAGTCCGGCTGCAGGACTATCGCGATCAGGACGGGCAGTTCGACCGTATCGCCTCGATCGAGATGATCGAGGCCGTCGGCGAGCCGTTCTGGCCGACATACTTCAATCAACTGCATCAACGGCTCAAGCCGGGCGGTCTTGCCGGAATCCAGGCGATCACCGTCCGTGACGAGCTCTTTGACAGCTACCGGCGGCGCGTGGACTTCATCCAGAGATACATTTTTCCCGGCGGGATGCTGCCTTCGCCGAACGTCCTGCGCTCGCTCGGCGAACGCGTGCAGATGCCTCTGATCCGCGAGCGGGTCTTTGGGCAGGACTACGCCAAGACGCTCGCGGTGTGGCGAACGAGCTTCGGCCATGCCTGGACGGACCTGACCTCACTCGGGTTCGACGAGCCGTTCCGGCGGCTGTGGGAATATTATTTGTGCTACTGCGAGGCAGGTTTCAGGGCCGAAAAAATCGACGTCCGGCAGCTGGTATTCGCGCGCCGAAGCTGACGTCGCTGGAGTTTCCGGTGTGAACGAATCCTCAGGCCGCTTCCGACGTTGATCGCGCACGCTGCTCGAGCACGCCGATCGTCGAGACCAAATTGTCGCGTCGCGCGCGAAGATTAAGCGCAAGAAGCGGATATGTCGGCTGAAGCGTGTCGAACACCCCTGCTCTCGCCTCTTCCTCGAGAATGTCGGTGTTGATGAGCCGAACGCGCCACCACAAATCGGCAACCAACGCATCGAGCCGGAGTTCGCCGGCAGCACCAGAACGGGACATGTCTTGCATCACTTGCCTCAACCTGAAACGGCCTCTCTTCCAAGGCCAGACTTTGGTCCTGGCTGAGCAAGCAGAGTGCCAGCAATGGGCGGCGCGATCTGGTTCCGGAACGGATTGCTGCGCGAGCCGGTTGGTCAAGGCTGGCGCTAGGGAAGTGTTGCCCGTGGAGAGCGGAATGGTGCCCAGGGGCGGAATCGAACCACCGACACTGCGATTTTCAGTCGCATGCTCTACCAACTGAGCTACCTGGGCGTGCTCCAAAGAGGGGCCAAAGCCCATCGAGCGGGCGGTTTATAGTGGGCTGAAGGCTGCCTGTCCACCCGGCTTCGCCAAGTGGCTTCGCCGGGCGCGGCCCGGCTGTGCACAAGGCGGGACGTGGCTTGGAAGAAACGGCGCGCGCCGGTGCATCGAGAATTTAAATAATTGATACAAAAGGGTTATTCTTCCCCATCTGCCTCGTCATCCCGGCCGGGAATGACGTAGGAGCCTTTCAGCCAACGGTTCAGATCGACGTCGCGGCAGCGCGGGGAGCAGAACGGGCGGGTGGCCTCGGACTGCGGCTTGCCGCAGATCGGGCAGGTTTTGAGGGAGCTTGCGGGCTTTTTCACCGGGTCGTCCATGAAGCGCTCAGCTTACACATGCGAGCCAGTTCAAGAGCCTGTCGCCAAAGGGGTTCCTCCGGCGAAGGCGCAGGCGTCCCGGCCAGGTCCCGCGGGGCCATTCTACTGTGCATGGGGTTGTTTTCGAGATTTTTTGCAGGAGCGGCTTGTCGGCTCAGATGGCGGTGGCGTTGAGCCAGCCGAAGCGGATCGGGAAACCTTCGCCGCCAAGCAGCGTGGTGGTCTCGTAGAGCGGCAGGCCGACCACGTTGGTGTAGGACCCCACCATCTTGACCACGAACGACCCGGCGATGCCCTGCACGGCGTAGCCGCCGGCTTTGCCGCGCCATTCGCCGGAGCCGATATAGGCCTGGATGTCGTCCTCCGAGAGGCGCTTGAAGCGGACGCGGGTCTCGACCAGGCGCTGGCGGAATGCCTCGCGCGGCGTCACCAGGGTGATCGCGGTGTAGACGCGGTGGTTACGGCCCGACAGCAGCCGCAGGCATTGCGCGGCCTCGTCGACCAGGTTGGCCTTGGGCAGGATGCGGCGGCCGACCGCCACCACCGTGTCGGCGGAGAGGATGAAGGCGCCGCGCAGCTCGTCGTCGAGCTGCACCGATTTGAGCGCCGCATCGGCCTTGGCCCGCGCCAGCCGGTTGGCGCAGGCGCGCGGCAGCTCGCCCCGCTTCGGCGTCTCGTCGACGTCGGCGGGCCGGAGCGCGTCCGGCTCGATGCCGGCCTGGTTGAGCAGCGACAGGCGCCGCGGCGAACCGGAGGCGAGAACGAATTTGGGGCGGCCGAGCATCAGGTGATTTGGGGAATGAAGCAGGGGGTGAATTGCGCGCGGAACCTATCGGACGGGGGCTGATTTCACAACCCGGGAACCCGGACTTTACTGATTCGACGGGTACGGGATGCGTGTGCCTGCAGTCTGTGACGCGGGTGTTACGGGCGCCAAATGCTACCCGTTTGCCGCGCCTACCTTCGAAAATCGCCGGCGGATGCGCAGCAGGAGCTGGTCGCAGACGTCACGGTAAGCAGCTAACTTCTGGTCGCGGCTGCCTTCCATGGTGGTCGGATCAAGCGTCGGCCAATACTCGACGTCGGCGGCGAGCGTGCGGGTCAGCTCCAGCGCCTTGTGATGCGCCTCCGGCGAGAGCGTGATGATCAGGTCGAAATTGAGCCCCTCCCAGTCCTCCAGCTCCTCGAAGGTCTGCGGCTTGTGGGTGGAGATGTCCTGGCCGAGCTCGGCCATCACGGACACCGCGAACGGATCGAGCTCGCCGCGCCTCGCGCCGGCCGACTTCACGTAGAGGCCCTGCGGAAACATGTGCCGCAGCAGGCTCTCCGCCATCGGCGAGCGCACGCTGTTCATGGCGCAGGCGAACAGCACCGATTGCGGATCGCGTGCGCGTGGCGGACCCGCCATCGCGCTTAACCCTTCCAGTGCAGAACGGTAATGAGCGTGAACAGCCGGCGCGAGGTCTCGAAATCGACCCGCACCTTGCCCTTCAGCCGCTCCTGCAGCGTACGCGATCCCTCGTCATGAATGCCGCGGCGGCCCATGTCGATGGCCTCGATCTTGTCTGGCGTCGCCGTGCGGATCGCCTGGTAGTAGCTGTCGCAGATCATGAAATAGTCCTTCACGATCCGCCGGAACGGCGTCAGCGACAACAGATGCGCAACCACGGGCGTGCCGTCCTCGCGGCGGATGTCGAACATCAGCCGGCTGCCGGTGATGCCGATATGCAGCGTGAACGGCCCCTTCCCGTCGGCGCCCTCCGGCGCGAACAAATTCTGCTCGATCAAATCGTAGATCGCGATCGCGCGCTCATGCTCGATGTCGGGCCCGGAACGGCCGATCGAGTCCTCGTCGAGCGTGACGCCGACGATGCGATTGGTCGAGTCGTCCTGTTCGGGCGGCTGGGTCATGACAAATTGAGGCGCAATCCAATCGAGCGCGAATGAGCGTCTAGCCCCTCCGCCTTACCGAGAATCATCGCGGCCGGACCCAGCGCACGCAGCTGATCCGGGCCGCATTTCAGGATCGAGGTGCGCTTGAGGAAATCGTGCACCG
Organism: Bradyrhizobium sp. Kon58; assembly: GCF_055807455.1. Lineage (NCBI taxonomy): Bacteria > Pseudomonadati > Pseudomonadota > Alphaproteobacteria > Hyphomicrobiales > Nitrobacteraceae > Bradyrhizobium > Bradyrhizobium sp. Kon58. Next base: position 64,074 of record NZ_JBVVOT010000008.1, on the reverse strand, counting down.
AAAGACCCGACGAGAATCGTGCCGAGCGCGCCGTCGGCAGCACGTGGTTGGAGCCGCCGACATAGTCGCCGATCGCCTCCGGCGTATGCGGCCCGAGGAACACGGCGCCAGCGTTGCGGATCCTTGCGGCGAGCGCGTCGGGATCTTGCGTCATGATCTCGAGATGCTCGGCGGCAATCGCATCCGCGAGCGGGATGGCGTCGTTGAGGTTCTTCACCATGATGATGGCGCCGAAATCGGCCCACGAGGCGCTGGCGATCGCGGCGCGCGGCAGCGTCTTCAACTGTGCCTCGACGGCCTTTTCGACATCGGCGGCAAGGCGCGCCGAATCGGTAATCAGGATCGACTGCGCGCTGGCATCGTGCTCGGCCTGCGCCAGCAGGTCGGCGGCAATCCAGTCGGCATTGCTGGTATCATCGGCGATGACGAGCACCTCCGAGGGACCGGCGATCATGTCGATGCCGACTTTGCCGAACACGAGCCGCTTTGCCGCGGCGACATAGGCGTTGCCGGGTCCAACGATCTTGGCGACAGGCGCGATCGTCGCGGTACCATGTGCGAGCGCGGCAATCGCCTGCGCGCCGCCGACGCGATAGATCTCGGTGACGCCGCCAAGCTTTGCTGCCGCCAGCACCAGCGGGTTGAGCTTGCCGTCGGGCGAGGGCACCACCATGACGAGACGCGTCACGCCGGCGACCTTTGCCGGCACCGCATTCATCAGCACCGAGGACGGATAGGCCGCGGTGCCGCCGGGCACGTAGAGGCCGGCGGATTCGATCGCGGTGTAGCGCCAGCCGAGCTCGACGCCGAGGGAATCGGTGAAGCGCTCGTCCTTCGGCAGTTGGCGGCTGTGATAGCTCTCGATGCGATCGCGCGCGAACTTGAGCGCATCCAGCGTCGCTGCATCGCAGGCTTTCACCGCGGTCTCGATCTCGGCGGCGGTGACGCGCAGGCCGGATGCATCCAGCGTCAGCCGGTCGAACTTTGCCGTGGCCTCGAGCAGGGCGGCATCGCCCCGTTTCGCCACGTCGTCGACGATGGCACGCGCGGCCGCCTCGACGTCGGCCGAGGCCTCTCGCTTGGCGGCGAGGAAGGCGCCGAATCGCTGGTCAAAATCGGCGCTGCTGCGGTCGAGACGAACGGGCATTTTGCGATGATCTTTTGGCTGGGCTTTAGGGGCAGATTGGCTCACCCGCCCCCTGCTCAATGGCGCGACGGCCCCCCGCCGTCAACCCTTGAGAGGTGTCGTCCCGGCGAAGGCCGGGACGACACTGAATATGTGGCATGTAGTATCCATCCCTCACCCCTCCCCTTCAGCCTCCAACCCCGTCCCCAGCTGATCCGCCCCCAGATCCGTCAGCTCGCATTCAAGGCATTCGACGTCGAGACGGATGGCGCCGCCTTGGGCAAACAGCAGCAGCGCGCTCCCGCCGGGGGCATCCTGGCCGTGGAATTCGATGCCGACGAGGTCCAGGACAGTGTCGGGCGCGTCGAGGTCGATGTTGCGCGACTTGCAGGCGAGCACGCGGTCGAAACGGAGGGCGGCCACCAGCCTGCGCGGCTCGGCCTCGCCGTCCAGCGTCTGCTCCCAGTCCAACCGGCTCATGCCGACAACCAGCCGCTTTTCGCTTTGCCGCCAGATGATGTCGGAGGGCTGCACGCGAGCGTCCTGGACGTGGGCCGAGATCACGGAGAGGTCGTCGGCGTCGAGTGCGATCAGTTTGAGCTGGGGAGACATCGACGGCGCTTTCTCCTTCAGGCGGACGGGGCTCAACGCGCGCAGGCGGCGAAATTTCCCTAGAACTAACGCCCCACTGGGCTAGAGGCTATTGATATCCTCCATCTCCAGCACCTTTCGCGGATACCCCTCCCGCGCAACCCGGATCATGGCGCGGCCGATCTGCTCGGTCGAGGTGACGAGCCGCGGCGAGAGCCGGCGCAGCACCGACCACAGTGGCCAGGTTGCCGCATACACGGCCTGCACCCACGCGGTCTTGGAGCGGGCACCGTGGAGCGGTTGGATCGCACCGGGCCGGAACATGTAGGCCGCCTTGAACGGCAGCTTGAGCAGATCGTTCTCGGTCTTGCCCTTGATCCGCGCCCACATCCGCGAACCCTGCTCGGTGGAATCAGTGCCGGCACCCGTGACATAGACGAATGTCATCTGCGGATTGAGCCGGGCCAGCACGGTCGCCGCTGCGAGCGTGAGGTCATAGGTGAGATGACGGTAGCGCTTCTCGCTCATGCCGATCGAGGAGACGCCGAGACAGAAGAAGCAGGCGTCGAAGCCGGTGAGCTGCGCTTCGATCGCCGAGTAGTCCGTGAAATCGCCGTGCGTGATCTCCGTGAGCTTGGCGTTGCGGACGCCGGTCGGGCTGCGGCCGACCACGAGCGCGCGGCCGATGCCGGCATCGACCAGGCATTCGCGCAAGACGCCCTGCCCGACCATGCCGGTCGCGCCGAAAATGATGATCTGCATCGGGACCTCCCCGACAAGCCCGCTGCTCATGCGGCGGCCGCGATCTCGTCGAAGGATATACCGGTCAACGTCGCCGAAACATCCCACAGCATGGCTGCCGAGGCGAAATCCTTTGCCTGCGGCATGATCTTCGCCGGCCGCGGTGGCCCCTTCAATTCGAAGAACCAGTTCGGACCATAGTAGCCGCCCGGCTCAGCTGCCGGCGAGGTCGCCGCCAACAAGGTCGGCAGCGCGCCTTCCGCGGCAGACTGGCTAATGAAGGGCTGCAGCCACCGGCTCACACGCCACTGGAACGTGTTCGCACCCGGCCCGTTCGAAATCAGATCGGTCCGCGCATAGCCGGGATGTGCGGCAAGGCTGGTCAGACCCCAGCCTGCGGCGAGGCTGCGGCGCTGCAACTCCAGCGAAAACATCAGCATCGCGAGCTTGGACTGGCAATAAGCCCGCCACGGACGATAAGAATGCCTAGCCTGCAGATCGTCGAAATTGATCGAACCGGAGCGGTGCGCAAGGCTCGAGAGATTGACGACCCGAGCCGCCTTCGCCCGGCGAAGCTGCGGCAACAGCTGCGCCGTCAGCGCGTAATGACCGAGATAATTGGTGCCGAGCTGCATCTCGAAACCGTCCGCCGTCTGCTGCCGCTTCGGCAGCGCCATCACGCCGGCATTGTTGACGAGCAGGTCGAGCTGCTCGTTGCCGGCCGCGAAGCGCCTGGCGAAATCGGCAACGGAGGTTAGACTGGCGAGGTCGAGATGCTCGTAAGCAATCAGCGCATTGGGAAAGCGCTCGCAAATGCCCTCGATCGCGCGCAGGCCCTTTGCGTCGTTGCGCCCCGTGAGTATGACAATGGCACCGGCGCCCGCCAGCGCCATCGCCGTCTCGTAGCCGAGGCCGCCGGTCGCTCCGGTCACGACGGCAGTCTTGCCGCTCAGGGAGGGGATGTCTGCCGTGGTCCAGTCGGTCATGCCATAGCTCCGTCGGGGCTGGGAAAAGCCCCGCGACGGGTCTAAATGTGCACTGGGTGCAACTTTGCAAGTGGTGAAATGATTTGAAGCTCTCGAAGGTCGCCGGGAAATCGGTCAACAGGCGCACCAAGCCATTGCCGGCAGGAGCAAAATCCGCTGATGGCCCCGGCCTGCGCCAGCGCAAATTGCAAGCGACCCGCGAGCGGTTGACCCGCGCCGCGATGGCGCTATTCCTGGAGCGCGGCTTCGAGGCCACGACCATCGACGATATTGCAGCCGCGGCGGACGTGTCGCGACGCAGCTTCTTCCATTATTTCGCCTCGAAGGAGGACGTGGTCGCGGCCTGGCAGGAAGGCGCCGCCGCCGCGCTGGTCGCGGAGGTTGTGGCGCGGCCGGCGGGCGAAACCATGCTGACCGCGGCGGAGAACGCGATCGCGGCGGCGCTCAAGCGGATCGATCCGGCCGAGGCCGCGGCCATGTCGCGGCTCAAGCGCGACAATCCCGCGCTTCGGGCCCGCGACCAGCTCAAATACGAGAAGCTCGAGCGCGCGCTGGCCGAAGGGCTCGCCCGGCGCGCCAGAACCAAATCGGACCAGCTGAAGGCACGGCTCGTCGCCATGATCGCCACCGGCGCGATGCGCGTCGGCGGCGAGAGCTGGATCGGCGGAGGGGCGCGGGAGAAGCCGGAAGCTTTCGTCAAGCGCACCTTCGACGCGATCAGGGCGATATTGGAATGAGGCCGCTTACTCCCTAAAGAACGCCAGCAGGTCCGCGTTGATGGTCTCGGCGTGCGTCGTCGGCATGCCGTGCGGGAAGCCCTTGTAGGTCTTCAGCGTGCCGTTCTTCAACAGCTTGGCCGACAGCGGCGCGGAATCGGCGTAAGGCACGATCTGGTCGTCGTCGCCGTGCATCACCAGCACCGGCACATTGATCTTCTTCAGATCGTCGGTGAAGTCGGTTTGCGAAAACGCGACGATGCCGTCGTAATGCGCCTTCGCACCGCCCATCATGCCCTGGCGCCACCAGTTCTGGATCACCGCTTCCGACGGCTTTGCGCCGGGACGGTTGTAGCCATAGAAGGGGCCAGCCGCGATGTCGCGGTAGAAGCTGGCGCGGCCGGCAGCGAGCTGTACCTGGAAATCGTCGAACACGCTCTTCGGCAGGCCGCCGGGATTGGCGTCCGTCTTCAGCATCAGCGGCGGCACCGCGGACAGGATCGCAGCCTTCGCCACCCGGCTCTCGCCGTGGCGCGCGATGTAATGCACCACTTCGCCGCCGCCGGTGGAGTGGCCGACATGGATCGCTTTCTTCAGGTCGAGATGCGCCGTCACGGCCGCGAGATCATCGGCATAATGATCCATGTCGTGGCCGTCGGCGACCTGTGACGAACGGCCATGGCCGCGACGATCATGCGCGATGACGCGATAGCCGTGGGTGACGAAGAACATCATCTGCGCATCCCAGTCGTCGGCCGACAGCGGCCAGCCATGGCTGAACACGATTGGCTGGCCCGAGCCCCAGTCCTTGTAGAAGATCTCGACGCCATCCTTGGTGGTGATGGTAGGCATTGTCAGGCTCCTTGAATGATCAGGCGAACGCCATCGGCCGGAAGCGGCGCCAGGCGCCGATGGTGAGCACCACGAAGAACACCAGCACGAGGCCCTGCACCACGGCGAACACGGGACCTCCCGGTGGATTCGGCGGAACGGCGGGTGCGAGCGCGGCGAGCGCCGGCACCTTCAGGAACGACTGGATCACCAGCACGAAGACGTTGAAATACAGCGAGATCATCGCGGTCACGATGTAGACCGGTCGCCAGACGCCCGCGAGCTTCATGCCGTAGAGCGCGAGGCAGGCGATCGCGAGCAGGACCAGCGAGATGATGCCGATGATATGCGACGGCAGCAGCTCCTTGAACGGAAACAGGAAGCCGGTGGCGCTAGTGAGGATCGTGAACAACAGGAAAATTGCGGTGAGGCCCGGCATCGGCTTCGAGCCGAGCAGGCCAAACATCACGACGAGGCCGGCGGCGATGCCGATCAGGCTAATGATGACATGGACCAACGTGAAGGCGGGCAAGCTCAACCCAAGAACCATGACATCTCTCCTATTCTCTGCATCGAGTTCGGGAGATTGATATTACGGCCCTCATCAGATTGCCACATGCGATGGCATCACACATGCGCGCGCAGCCATGCGTCATCGTGCGAATCGAAAACGCATGGCTGAATTATTTGCACCGCTGTCACAAACGACGGCAGTTTGTGGTGCGTAGCCCGGATGGAGCGATAGCGTAATCCGGGATTTTCGCATGCAAATGCAGCGGCCCCGGATTGCGCTTCGCTCCATCCGGGCTACGAGCCGACGAAAGTCGCGGTTCACACTTCCTTGGTGTCGAAGATCAACAGGTCGGCGCCGCCACTGGCGAATTTCGGCACGTCGCCGGCGGCCGCCTTGCCTGCTTCGCTGCCGAAGGCCGACTGGATGGCGGCGACGTTGTCGAAGGTGAGAATGGCGACGAGGTGAATTCCGGAAGGTCCGGCGGGGGAGCCGACCGTGCCCGTGCTGACCGCGTACTTCTTCAAGCCGGGAAGTTTCTTGGCGAGCGGAATGTGGGTCTCGGCATAATGCTTGTCGAAAGCGGCGGCATCCTTGGGCGTCTTGTAGAGCACGACGAGTTCGGCCATTTAGTCCTCCCGTTAAGCGTTTTCTTTGTCGATCCTCATGGTGAGGAGGCGCGCGAGCGCCCCTGCGGACGATGCTTGCGCATCGCCGCGCGAACCATGAAGGCCCGGCTTTGACGGCTGGGCCTTCATCCTTCAAGACGCGGCCTTCGGCCGCTCCTCAGGATGAGGGGAGATAGTCCCGCATCACACCGCAGGATGGCAAGCCTCATTCGACTTGCCATTTACTTGCCTTGTCCTTGACTAAAGCGCCGGTTTTGCGGCGTTGCCGAGGAAGCCGTGCAGGGAGGCCACGACCTGAGCGCCCTCGCCGATGGCGCCGCCGACGCGCTTGACCGAGCCGGAGCGGACGTCGCCAACAGCGTAGACGCCGGGCACCGACGTCTCCAGCGGCGCGACCAGCCGGCCCTGGTTCTGCTCGGACTGCGCGCCTGTGACGACGAAGCCGCCGCGATCGAGCGTCACGCCGCAGCCGTCGAGCCAGTTGGTGGCGGGATCGGCGCCGACGAACAGGAAGAGATTGCGGATGTCGGCAAAATCCTCGTCGCTCGAGAGCCGGCTCTTCCAGCGGATGCGCCGCAGCAGCGAGGCGTCGTCGCCTTCGAGCGCCGTGATCTCGGTGTTGAACATCAGTTCGATGTTCGGCGTGGCTCCGATGCGCTCGATGAGATAGCGCGACATGCTGGCGCCGAGGCCGCCGCCGCGGATGATCATCAGTACTTTTTTGGCATGCCCCGAGAGGAACACGGCTGCCTGTCCCGCCGAGTTGCCGGCACCGACCAACGCCACCTCCTCGCCGGCGCACAGCTTCGCCTCGACCGGCGAGGCCCAGTACCAGACGCCGCGTCCCTCGAACTTGTCGAGGTTCTCGATCTCCGGGCGGCGATAGCGCGCGCCGCTCGCGACCACCACCGCGCGCGAATGCAGGGGGTCGCAGCCATCAAGCGCCACCGAAAACGCGCCGTCCTTGCGCGTGCAGTCGAGCGACTTCACCGTCACCGGAATCATGATCTCCGCGCCGAATTTTTGCGCCTGGTTGAAGGCGCGTGCGGTCAGGGCCTGGCCGGAAATTCCGGTCGGAAAGCCGAGATAATTTTCGATGCGCGCGCTGGCGCCGGCCTGGCCGCCGAAGGCACGGGTGTCGAGCACGGCGACCGAGAGGCCTTCGGACGCGGCATACACCGCGGTGGCGAGCCCGGCCGGCCCGGAGCCGACGATCGCGACGTCGTAGATGCGGTCGTTGCGGGGGCCGCCGATCATGCCGATCGCGCGCGCAAGCTCGGTTTCGCCGGGATTGCGCAGCACCGCACCATCGGGGGTGACGACCAGCGGCCAGTCGTCCGGCTTGGGCGAATAACGCGCGATGACGTCGGCGGCGTCGCGATCGCGCGCGGGATCGAGCAGGTGATATGGCTGTCCGTTACGGGTGAGGAAGCCCTGCAACCGCACCACGCCGGCCGAATGCGACGGACCGATCAGCACGACGCCGCCGACGCCGCCCTGGAGCAGATTGACCCGGCGCAGGATCAGCGCGCGCATGATGCGCTCGCCGAGGTCGGCCTCTGCGACCAGCAGCGCGCGCAGCCGCTCCGGCGGCAACAGCAGCGTCTCGACATCGCCTTCGGCGCGGCCGTCGACCAGCGCCGGCCGTCCGGAGAGCTGGCTCAGCTCGGCCAGAAATTGCCCCGGCCCCTGGTCGATCAACGGCGTGACATGGCCGAGGCCGTCTCGCTGCGTGATGGCGACGTGGCCCTTCAGCACGACAAACATGCCCGGCCCCGGCTTGCCGGTCTCGAACAGGAATTCGCCATCGGCATAGTTGCGGACCTCGCCGAAATGCCTGACACGCTCGATCTCGGCTGATGTCAGCGCCGGAAAGGTCTGCTCAGGGCGGGTGAACCGCGACATCTGCGTGTCACTCTCGGGTCGTTGCTGCTCGTCCTGCCCCATTGCCACGTCCATGCACTCCAAAAATTCTAGTCGCCGGTCTTGCCGGTTATCTTGTCGGCGGCCCCCTCATCTAGGGAATCATCTTCGTTCTGCGAGGGGCCGCCACTTGCGGCCCGTTCGCGCGCCTGCATCCTTCGCCGCTTCAAATTTTCGCGCAGCGCCGATTTGAGGCGGTCGTCGCGGGACGCCCGGTCCTGTCTGGAGTCCTGCTTCGTGCTCTTGTCGTTCTCGTCAGCCATCACCGGTCCATTACAGCGATCGGCGATAACATGCCCGAGGAATAAGGCAGCTCAAGAGGCCCGCGCGATCCGATCGTGCGAAAATCGAAATGGATCGAATCCCGCATATCGGGCAACTGGCCAGTTGGGTGGGGATATCGGAACCTAATCCGCGGAAAGTCGGCCGTTTCGGGCCAAAATAGGCATTTTGGCCCCGATATCGACCCGATTTTATCGCTTTGGCGGAGCTAGCAAGCTTGCACAGGAGGGGGGCTTGTGGCAGATATCGGCCGCTTGGTAGGCCCCTCGTGGCGGCCGATTCTTACCCCAGCACATGCTGCCGTAGCTCAGTGGTAGAGCACTCCATTGGTAATGGAGAGGTCGACAGTTCAATCCTGTCTGGCAGCACCATTCATCCCACTGGCTGCGTTGATTTTATTGGAAATTCGGTCCTGAGTGCCACACAAGAGTGCCACACAGACCCATGGTTTCCCTGAAGTTCTCGATGTCCCAGCGTGCCGGCTCGATCGTTCCCCAATTCCGAATTCGCGTTCCGACTAAGATCGTCGATCGACTACGCGGCAAGCGCGTGTTGCTCAGCATCAGCACACCAGACGACTATCCATTCGTCCGGACGGTGACGATCGGAAGCGACGTAGCGTTTAGCCTCGGGACGGACGACAGGACCATTGCGGAGGCGCGACAGGCCAACGCTCTGGATCATCTTCGCCGGTTGTTCGATCTGACCGAAGCGGCTCCGATCAGTCTCAGTCACAAGGACATGGTCGCGCTGAGCGGCGAGACGTACCGGCTGTATCAGGAAATCCACCGCAACAACCCCGGCGAACCTGACGCATGGATGTATCACAAGGCGCTCAGTCGCGCGGCGCTTGAGGGCCGCATCAAGAGTCCACCGCCGGCAGCCTTGATGCCGAACGAGGCGAGTACCGCGACGGAGCTGTTTGGGCCTGGTGATCTGACTGCGGCTGTCAATGCCTTTCCGGCCGATCAGTATGACGCGCTCGAAGATCGGTTCGGGCTTCTCGCGGATTGGGTTCTGATCCGACAGCGCATCCACCTAAACCCGAATGACCGGCGACGCTTCCTGCGCTTGGTCGGCATGGCCAGCCTCGATGCGGGCTGGCAGCTACGACGCAATGCGGAGGGGGATTACAGCCCTGATCCGAAGGCGCAGCGCTTCCCACCGATCGAAAGCGTAGCAGCGATCAAGCCGCGGCAGACGATCACCGGCTTGCTTGACCTGTGGTGGGCAGAAGCCAAAGCGACTGGCCGCAGTCGGACCACCTATGACACTTACAAGGGTGCCATCGATCGACTGGTCAAGCATCTCGGTCATGACGATGCTCACCGTGTGACCGCGGAGGATATGCTTGCATTCAAGGATGCGCGCCTGAAGGTCGTGACCGCCAAGACCTTGAAGGATGGTGATCTGCCGGGGATCAAGTCCGTTTTCGGCTGGGCAGTAGACAATCGGAAGCTGACGAACAATCCGGCCGACGTAGTCAAGGTCAAGGCAGAAAAGAAAATCCGGTCCCGTCCGAAGGGCTTCACAGACCAGGAAGCCGGCGCGATCTTCGAGGCCTGCTGTTCTTACGTGCAGAAGCCGAAAGAGGACTCGAGGACGGCCGCCGCCAAGCGTTGGGCTCCGCTGATCGCCTGCTATACCGGCTGCCGGATTGCGGAGGCGTTACAGCTTCGGAAGGAGGATGTTCGCACCGAGTCAGGCCACGATGTTTTTGATCTCAATCCACTTGCCGGGAGCATCAAGACGGGGACTTACCGGCTGGTCCCTGTCCACCCACACCTCATCGAACTCGGGTTGTTGCGCTTCGTCGCCGACTCAGGAGACGGCCCGCTGTTCGCGAAAGGCAGCTACAAACGTGTTCTTGATTTTGTTCGGGCAGTTGTAACCGACGAACGGGTCCAGCCTAACCACGCATGGCGGCACCGCCTCAGTTCAGTCAGTCGTAATCTTGGTTTCGATCCGCGAGTCATCGACGCCATTCAGGGCCACGCGGCCCGAACATCTGGCGAGGACTACGGCGACGTGTCGGTGTTCGCCATGGCGCGGGTGATCAATTCCATCCCCCGGATTGCAAAAAACGCCCCCGGCCGGATCGGCTGAGGGCGTTGCAAAGGAGTCCGGTGGTCGGTGTGGCTGATGTCTCAGCAGGCACCGCGTGCATTCTCTGCGTCGAGATCGACTTCACCGGCCGGATTTCTCGCCCACTCGCGGCGCCATCTTGGCGCGCTCTCATCCGCAAGCTGTCTCGAATTACCGACGACGCATGGCAGCCACAGTGCATCGATGCCGGCCTTGAGCCGCCTCAGATCACGCGAGAGGATCTTGAAGGCCTCAGGCTCATTCGGATCGAACCCGACGAAGCGGCCCTTATGTCTGGTGATGCTATAGCTGGCATAGTGCATGTGTGACTCCGTTGGATGATAGTCCGGTGATTCATACGGGCGGAATGCGGGCATTGGAATTTGCAATTTCGAGCTGAGCATTTGCATTCAGACAAACGGGAGAGGCCTTTCACGCGAGGCTGCATCCGCCTGCGCAGTGATGTCTCTCCCGCCCGGCCCCGTAGGACTGGGATCAGGTATACTCACTCTCTGAGTCATGGGCGCGCCAGTTCATGGACTCGTCGACGCGGCGCTGGACCAATGTCGCGAGTGCTTCTGGATCGTGACTGTTGCCGTTGATGTGGATAGCGACGTTGCCGCCGCTGCCACCGCCAAAGCCACCCCTCGTCGGGACGCCCGCTTGAGGCGCCGCGGGAACACTCTTGATCGCTTCAGCCGGCGACGGGACCTGACCGATGGGATTACCGCGACGAACCATCAGGTTCTTGTCGGCGTCGATCCAGTGCTCGCGAACCGCGTCACCATCGTTACCGGCCAGCATCTTGATTTGCAGCCGGCCGTTCTGCATGCGGGTCTCGCCGGTCGCGAGGCCTACGTGACCACCGGACTGATTGTAACCAAGGCCGTTCGTCTGGAGCAGAACGTCATTGCGCTTGACGTCGGGAGGGCTGATCGCGGAGCCCCACCTCTGGAAGCTGTTCGCCACCGCGCTGCCCGTGCCCTTACCTCCGGCCGCGTCCAACGCCTTGTTAACGAAGCGAGCACACCAAGCATTCGACTTGCCGCGCACGTCACCGCCAAGGGCTGACGCCAACAAACGGTTGTCGGTGTACTCGTTCATGCCCTTGTACTTTTCGGCCCATGCAACGGCATCGCCGCTGCCTGCTGATCCGCCGCCGGACAGCGCATTCATCTGCTTGCGCACGCCCGCGGGCCAGCCGCTGTTCAGTCTACGTGGATCATTCGCGGCCCCGACCGGTGCATAGCGCTCCCCCATCTTGTCGAGGTTGCCGCCGGCCAGACTGTAGTTCTTTGCGACCACTTGGCCCGCCCGGCTGATCCCTGCATCGAGACTGGCGAACCGCATCTTTTTCGCCATGCCGGTTGCCGGGTCCATCAGGCCCGCCACGTTGTTTCCCGACAGCACATGAGCGTTGCCGGTTTCGTGTGCGATCACTCCAGCCAGCAGCGCAGGCGGGATGCCGTTGGTTCTGGCTGCGGCGACGATCTGATCGTATTTGCCTGCCAGAGGCGTGCCGGCGAACTTTTTGTCGAAGGCGGACCTACTCATATCGTCGACGCTGCCGCCTCCACCGTTGAAGGAAGGGATGTTGCTGCGCTTGATGATACCGCCAGAGCCAACACCGAAGTTCGGAAGGATGCCGCCCGGAGTCACGTTCTTCCACAGTGCATCGGGAGTGCCGGTGCCGCTGAGGATCCGGTTCATGTTGGCGCTGATCGCCGCGCTGCCGGCTAGTCCGCCGCCGCTGCTGTAGGTGCGCCCGTGGGAACTGAAGTCAGTGCTCATGAACGAGGCGCGTTCGATCTTCCCACCGAGATTGTCGAGCTTGTTCCCAATGAAGCTCATCGGGTGAACGTCCGCGGGGTTGAAGCCGCCGCCGGACTGCTTTTGGTACAGGTCTTTCTTGTGCTGGCGTTGCCGCTCTCGCCATTGGCTTGTCGTCTCGCCCGGCCGCTTCTTCGCGGAGTCGGGCAAGGCGGCATCGTTGTTCTCCGCCAAAAGCCAAGCCAGCAACGCGGCAGTTCCGACGGGGTTGCCGGTGGCGGCACCGAGCAACGCCCGACCACCGAGCAGGCCCGCGATGCGGCTGATGATGTTCGCAACGCCAGCGAACACCGCCATGAGCGGGGCGAGCGTTCCCAGCGCGATGGAGAGGGCAACGATCTGGCCGACCAACTTACCCAGGACTTCAGCGCTGTTACCATCCTTGCCCATGGCTGTGGCGACGCCTTTCAGCATGGCGATGACGGTATCGGAGACTGACTTGAGCCCGCCCACGAAGCCCGACGCAAAACCGATGATCTTGTTTACGTCGATGGACGACAGTTTCGCGGCGATCTTGTCGAGCGCGTCACCCATGTTGGCGACGCCAAAGGACTTCTTCAGGCGCTCGACAAGGTCTCTGGACTTCTCCGCGATCTTGCTGGAGGTGAAGATGCCGGTATGTCGATCGAACCAATCGGATACCTCAATGAAGCTCTGCTCGAAGCCGCTCCCGAATTTCTCCCATGCGAGCCCGAACATGGCCTTGATGCGGTCCCAGCGTTTCTGAAGCGAGTTCAGTTTCGTCGCTGAGAACGCGGACGCCGCGTTGCTCTTTTGGTCGATTTCCCACAGGGTCTCCCGGATTTGATCAGAGGCCTTGGCCATCTGGACTAGCTCATCTCTCCATTCCCTCTGACCCGCTAAAGTTGCAAACTTTGATCTATTCCCTTCTGACATTTTTCGCATCTGGTCGAACAGGCCGAGCAAAAATTCAGTCGGCGCTGCGGCCATTCGCTGAGCCATCTGCGCCCGGCCGCCGTACCCGATCATCCGTGCGGCCTGGTCCAGATCTTTCCCGCGCTGCCCGCGAGCGTTGCCTGCGTTGGCGAATTCGGACGTCAAGTAGCCAAGGAACGTACCGGCCTTGTTCGGCTGGAGGCCTGCCGAGATACCCACCGACGTGAAGGCGCTCAGGTCGGTTTCCTTCATCCGCGTCGTGCTCAGGGCTGACAGAGCGCGCTTATTTGCCTCAACCACTTCGTTCGGGTCTGCGGCAGTCGCAGCGGCGGCCACGGCCACCGAGGTCATCATTCGCGCTACGCGGGCGGGATCGGCGTTGCGGACGTTGCCATAGAGAGCGGTTGCGGTCTTACCGGCCAGCTTCATCAACTCACCGATGTTCATTTCGAGCGCCGACGAAGCTTCCAAGGCGTTCTCTGTGACCTTTTTTGCGGCCGATGCGTCGAAGCCCTGCTTGAGCGCCTCGGTGTAGCTGTCCAGCACCGCGGCAGCGGACTCGCCGAACTTGCTCGCGACTTGGTCCGACCAGTCACCACGAAGCCGCTTCACCTCAGCCTGCGACAGCCCGCCGAAGATTTGCGCCTTGGTCTCGGCGACGTCGGCTTCCATCCGCCGCTTGAAGGCGGACGCGACGCCGGAGATGGTGATGCCGCCTGAGATGAGCGTGGTGGTTGGCGAAATGCCACGGGGGAGCGCGCCACGGCCGCCGGAGCTGGCACCACGACCAACGGCGCGTTGCTCAGCCTGCCTGCGGTTGTAGGTCTGCCGGTCGAGGCGGTCCAGTTCACGATGGAACGCCCGCGCGTCACGCAGGCTGTCCGCATAGGCCGACTTCCATTCAGTGCGATAGGTCGACGCAGCCTTCCGAGCGTCGTCGGTGATCTTCTGGAGGCCGGCTGAGACACTGTCGGGAAACAGCTTGGATGCTGAGATGCCGTTGATGGACTTGACTGCGGCCTCAAGCTTGCGAACGTTCCGGAGAAGTCCGGCGATGACGGGGCTCGCGCTGTCGGTCGCGGTCAATGAGGCGTGTACACTGATGATCTCTGACATGTTTCTCTTGTTGTTGGCGCGTCGATCGCGCGGACGGTGACGATGGGGAAAATCGCCTTTTGGAAAATGCGGGCATATGGCGCGTGAAATGGTGACGCCCGATTATTTCGGGGGTGGGGGTCATGCGGATGCGTGAACCTCCACGGGTATATCGAAGGCCCGGGGATGGCCGTAAGTCCGCTTTTTGTTGGTGGCTGCGGAGCTGGCACTTCTCACCCGAGTCCCATGCCGCATAAAAAAATCTCGCCTTCACCCCTCCCGCGCTTACGAGCGCTGGGAAACTTCACTGGCCTGTGCAGGGGCGAGGACGTGATGATGATTGTGATGGTGCTCCACGGCGGACGGTGAAGTGAGAAGCCCGACCGTGGTCGCGAGGGTCCGTCACTGTGGCAAGCGGTCAGCATGGGGCGGACTGCGTCTAGTCGTTCGCAGCGACGCACCCCGCGCCGTATATGAGCGACAGACAGCCTCCCCCGGCTGGTGATCACTGACCGTCACCACGCGAGCGAGGGCACGCGGACGGACGACGCTGGGCGCCGGGGTCGGTGACCGACCACGGCAGACTTCCGTGGCGACGGCAGCTCAGCGACTCTCCACCGTGGCCTGCACCGGAGCCATGGGAGAGAACCGAAGATCGAAAGATTTCGTTGACGGGACAACTCTCCCTGCGTTACAGATACGTCAACGGACGTTGAAGTATCTGTAACAGGCGAGTCATGGCGCAGCACAACGGGAAGTTCGTCACCTACTTCCGGGTTTCGACCGGCAAGCAGGGCAAGTCTGGTCTCGGCATCGAGGCTCAACGCGCGGCGGTCTCGGCATATCTCAACGGGGGCGACTGGACGATCGTTGCCGAGTTCACCGAGGTGGAGTCAGGCAAGCGGTCTGACCGGCCCGCGCTGGAGCAGGCACTGGCCGCGGCGCGACTGCATCGGGCCGCCTTGGTCGTCTCCAAGGTTGACCGCCTTACGCGCTCGGTGGCCTTTTTGTCCCGCCTGCTTGAGGCTGGTGTTGACGTTCGGTTCGCCGATCTGCCTGTGATCGAAGGCGCTACAGGTCGTTTCCTTCTCCAGCAGATGGTTGCCGTGGCCGAGTTAGAAGCCGGCATGATCTCAGCCCGAACCAAGGCGGCTCTGGCAGCGGCCAAGCGGCGCGGTAAGCAGCTCGGTGGCAACCGTGGCGTTGTCCCCGGCGCGAAGATGCAGGAAGCGTCTCGGAAAGCCCTACTGGACCGCACCTCGAAACATGCAGCAGTTATCGGCCCGACGATCCGTAAGCTACAGGCGGACGGCGCCACGTCTTTGCGGGCGATTGCAGATGCCTTGAACGAGGCCGGCATTCCTACCGCGCTCGGCAACGGAAAGTGGCAGGCGGTGCAGGTGCAGCGCGTGTTAGCGCGGCTACCGCAGTGACACGCAATACCTGCCGGCGCTGGTGAATGTCCCAGTCGGGCACGATCGGTCGGGCAGACGGGCAAACGCGCGTGGCGTGTCCACATGGAGAGCGATGCAGCACGATCCCGACGCCAGATACCCTACCGGACAAACGCTGCCGGCTTTGGCGATCTGGTCGCGACCGTGGGTGGGTGTGCAGTAGGGTCCGGCAAGGGCGGGAGGCACAACAGCGAGAGCCAACGCGAGCGCGTGCAGTCCTGCGAGTCGTCTCATGTAAATCACCGTTGCGCCTCCAATGGACCGGCGACTCTGGAGAAGCTGAAACCGGTCCGTACTTTACCATTGGGATGACCGAACTTGGTCAACCATGTGGGGCCTCTCGCTCAACTTCAGCAAGGTGCTTCTGAGCCGCGGCGAGTGCGGCTTCCTCCGCGGAGGTGTCTCGCACCCTTAGGAGAGCTGCCTGCGCGGTCTCGACATCATATCGTGCTTCCGAGAGGCGCCGCTGCCGGTCCAGTTCCAGCAATTGGAAAACTCGCTGCTCCCTTACCTCGGGTGATACCTCGTCGATGGTGGCGGAGTTAAGTTTGTAGAACATTCTGTTAGTCATGCGCGGTTCCTCGCGATCTCGTCCATCATGGTCTTGGTGATGCCGGTGGCTCTGGCATGGCGTGCATGCCATGCGGCGTCGAGCGGACGTTTCCGACGCATCTCGCTGATTGTCCGCTCCGCGTCCGGCTTGTCCCGTTGCAGCCCGCCGAAACCGCTCGGAGCACGGTCATGCAGGTCGCGAAGATAGTCTTGGACGGACAGCGAGCCCTTACCGGGGATCGTGATCAGGTCACCGTCCAACTTGCTGCCGGCCAAATCAACTGCGACCGTCGCCATGATCGTGGAGTTGAGCGCGTAGCCCTGGGAGCGTGCAGCAGAGACGACGGCGTCCTCAATTAAGTCCATGCTCATCTCAGGCAGCCTCTCGGCGAAGGGCAGAGATCAGCGCGCGGCGCATCCAGCTTGATCGATTCGGACTGGATGGATCGTCGAGTTGCGCAGCCTGATCGATATGGTCGAGCAGGACCTTCGGGAGCAACATGGTGACGTGCTGCATCGGACTCGACACAAGTTCATGGGTGTCGAAGCTTCGTTTCATTTGGATCTCCAAAATGCAAAAAACCCGCGTGCAGTGAAGCAGCGGGCGCGGGCAGTGGTGGTGCAGGTGATCTGGGCAGGTACGAACGGGCTAATGGTTGTTCGTGTTTAGTTCTGCTATCATCAGGTATTCCCTGCCTTGATTTGCACGAAATGTCAAGTCAAATACCATGTAATTTTGCATGGCTGCCCCGCAATTATTTAGCCTTTTATGGAAGGGGTAACTAGCGCGTCGGCAGCCATCGCCTCGGGTTATCCCCGTTGCCGTTCGCGAACCTTGTGCTCAAGGCGTTTCATGTAGTCGGCCGCAGCTCTATGAGAGCCAAGCAACTTCACGAGCGCCTTTTCAAACTTTTCGGAGTCCTGTCGCCAGTCGACTCGCGCCGGCTTAGCGGTGCAAGTCCCCAAGGGAAAATGCTTCTTGTCTTGGTTCGCCGGGCGGGCGAAAGGCACGTAAACCTGCATGCGGCAGCCCTCGTCTCTGCGCCCCGTGAGCGACCTATTATTGCGTGGTGAGTTTCGCAAGGAGCGAAGATGCGAGCCAGCGAACTTGTGATGGGCTGTGCGTTCGCCGGATGCGGCGCGGGCCTATGGTACCTGTGGCGCAACGCTCAGAACTCGGCGGCGTTCTGGCATAACCTCAGCATACCGTTCATCCTTGGACCACTAGTTGGCGGGCTGCTCGGAATCATCGCCGGAAAACTGCTGGGCCTGACATAGCAATTCAATTTGTCGGCCGGAGGCCCTCCATTGGGGGGTGTCGGCATTAGTGAGGGCCGGCCGAGCGAGAGGCCGGCCGATGTGATGGCGTGGATGAGAAGGGGTCGGCAGCGGCAGTGACGCTGCCGGCTAGGTCGATCAGAACGGTGCGCCTGGGTCGCACTGGCCGCCATAGGTGCCGCACTGCTCGCCGCTGGCACGATCGAAGCGGCGGTTATCGTTCGCAGGGTGCTGCTCATCGTCCGGGTAAGACCCGTCCTCACGTTGCTCTGGATCGAAGCGCACCAGGAAACCTCCAACGCCGCTTTGCCACTGCCCATCGGCCCTGCGGCGTTCCAGGTAGCCACGCGCGACTTGCAGGATCTGACTGGACGGGACGCCAGACCGCAACAGCCTGTGCCAGCGAACCTTCGCTCCCTGGTCGGCAGTCGCCGATGGTTGGTGCTCGGCCTCTTCCGATGTTCCGGTCAGGATACGATTCAGTTCCATCCAATCTTGCTCTGCTTTTTCGCGGCTCTGTTTGTATCCACCGGTCTGCTTCTCGTGCCCCTCCTCCCAGTCGGCGCCAGAGGCGCGCTCCCTCTGAGAAGAGCGAGCGGACACCCCCGACGAATCTTCGTCGGGAATTTGTTGGTCTTTCGGTTGGGCATTGCGTTGGACATTAGGCTTCACCTCACGAAGCACCTCTGCTTCATCTCGCGAAGCACCTGCTTCATCTCGCGAAGCACCTTGCTTCGGCTTCCTGACCTTCCATTCCGCACGCTTCGCTTCCAGGCGGGCCAGTACAGACTCCACTTTCTGAGGGTCCGGCTTGTACCGATTGTTTCCTCCCGACCGATCGATGGTCATGAGACCCTTGCGCAACTTCCTTACCGTGCTGGAGATCGTGGCCTGGCTAAAGCCGTACACGAACTCAAGGTATCGGTAGGAGGGGAAGGCGTATCCTTCCTCGGCATTGAAGTGATCGGCGATCACACCGGCGACCAGCCTTTCACCGCCGGTGAATCCATCCCAGAAGTCGATCGCGCGGCGGACGCGGCTGATGTTCACTGCTATCTGTTCGGACTTGGTGTTGTCGTTGGCGTGTTTGCGTTTTTCGGAATTCCGTGACATAGTGAGCGTACTTGATCCTGTTGGAGTCGAGGGTTCGATCTCAGCGGGTTGAACGGAGATGGTCGACATTTGAAGCCCATGGCGCGTCAACGCTTTGGGCTTTGTCGTTTCTGGGGTCAGGCAGCGACGGCTGGCACCGCCTTACCGGCTGTGATGGCATGCTCGCGTGGCTTGAGGCGCGGCCCTCGGTACAGGTCATCCAAGGCGAGGCGGACTAGGTCATTCCTGGAAAGGCGCAGACGAGCACGGGCATCGTCCATCTGCCGGGCTTCTGCTTCGGTCAGACGGAAGTGGATTTGGGGGAGAGCGTTGTCATTCAACGGAGGCACCTTGAGAATAACTTGACTGGAACAAATCAGGTACACAGAAAATATGGCATAATTAAGATTGCAAGCAAAAACTTTGTTCTCCGATCGGCTTTTAGCAACCCGCCAAGCGCGAAGCCGCCCCAGCGAAAGCCTGGGCATCGCGGCGAAGGGGATCCCGCAGCACACAACTGATGGGTTGACGGCAGTCAGCATGCGGCGGAAGCGTTTGGAGTTAATGGGGAAAGACCCGCACCTCCACTTGCCTCGCCACGCAACCCATGGGACCGTGCGCCAGATTGCACCACTGACAAGGGCACACAATCGGTAGCGGCGGGAAGCTTCCGGAAGGTGAGTTCCGGACGACGTCAACCGCGGGTCAAGGCCGGCTGCGCGACAACACGGCTTTTTAGAGCGCCAAGCAGTGTCTCGCGCTGAATGATGCGTCCTGCAGCCAGGGGAAGTAAGGATGAACGTCTTCGATCTCAGCCGCAATCTGGTCGAAGAGTACGCGCGCTTTTCGCGTTCATTCACTAAGATCGCCGCCACAGACATAAAGTCTCAGCTTGACGCTCAATATGACTCCGGTCAGTTCTGGCCCGAGCCCATCGTCCAGATCAATCCTAAGTTCCTCATCGAGGGCAGCGTTCACGCGTTCGTCGAGCAGAAGCTGCTGCACCCCGGCTGCGACGTCATCTTCAAGGATTGGGCGCTGCGGAAGCATCAAGCCGAATCCATAGTGATGGATCACGATGGCAAGAGCTTCGTGGTCACGACCGGAACAGGCTCGGGCAAGTCGCTCTGCTACTTCATCCCGATCATCAACGCCGCCCTGAAGGCCAGAACAACCGATAGCCGTCCGCGTACCCGCGCCATCGTGATCTATCCGATGAACGCCTTGGCCAACAGCCAGCTGGGCGAACTCGACAAATACTTCAAGGATGTTGCGCCGGATCATCGCGTGACCTATGCGCGCTACACCGGTCAGGAGACCGAGACCGAGCGTCGGACGGTCGCCGACAATCCGCCGGACATCATCCTCACCAACTTCATGATGCTCGAGCTTCTGCTGACCCGACAGGACGAGTTGGACCGTCAGGTCATCGGCAACTGCGAGGGTCTCGACTATCTCGTCCTAGACGAGATCCATACCTATCGAGGTCGGCAGGGAGCCGACGTGGCGATGCTCGTCCGCCGCGCGAAGGATCGCCTCGCGGGCGGCAAGGCGCTAACCTGCATCGGCACGTCGGCGACCATGACGAGCGACGCCGGCGAGCAAGGCAACGCGACCGTCGCCAGAGTGGCCAGCGAACTCTTCGCGACCGCCATCACCAAGGACTGCGTGATCAACGAGACGCTCGAGAGGGTCACGAAGGTCGACGAGACCTGGGAATCCGTGAAGCACGGCTTGGCGAAAGCCGTCAATACCGGCGTCCCGGGCAACGCATCGAACGCGCTGCTAGCAGCCCATCCGCTTTCCATCTGGGCCGAAACCCGGCTCGGTATCGTGCCGGAAACTCCGGGCGGTCGCTGGGTCCGAGCCCGTCCTCTATCTGTTAGCAATGCGGCGGTCGAGCTTTCCAAGGACGCCGGCGTCTCGCCGCAGCTATGCCGCGGCGCTCTCGAGCAACTCTTCCTCGTCGCCAGCAAGTCGGAGAAGGCGCGTACCGGCCGCGGTTCGGACGATCCGTTTTTCGGAGTCCGGCTTCATCAGTTCATCTCGGGCGCCGGCCGCGCATATGCGACCATCGAATCGCCCGGGCAGCGCAAGGTGGTTTTCGACGGGCAACGATTCCTGCCGGGCTCGGGAGGCGAGAAGGCGCTGTTCGCACTCCACTTCTGTCACAACTGCGGTCAGGAGCATCATCCTGTCTGGCTCAAGACGGAGAACGACTCCAAGACATTGGAGCAGCGAGACATCGAGGACCGGCCGCCGGCGGGCAACCGGACCGATGCTCAGGGGCGCGTCTACGGCTTCTTCATGCCGACGCCGCCAACCGGCATCGATTTCAGAGGCGAACCCGACGACTATCCCGACAACTGGGTGGAGCAGGCGAGGGACGGCACCCCGCGTCTCATCGCACGATATCGTCCTTTCCAGCTAGAAAATCTGTCGGTCCGTCCGGACGGAAGTGCGGGAAGCGGCTTGCAGGGGTGGTTTCAGCCGGAGCGCTTCCGATTCTGCGCGGCCTGCGGCGAGACGACCGGCGGGCGAGGATCCGACACGTATCGGCTCGCGGGCCTGACGGCGGAAGGCCGAAGCTCCGCGACGACGATCATCATCGCTTCAATCCTGAAGTGGATGCACGATCAGAACAACTCGATTGACCATCTGAAACGCAAGATACTCGGGTTTACGGACAACCGGCAGGACGGCGCGCTGCAGGCCGGCCACTTCAACGACTTCGTGTTCGTGTCGCTGCTCCGCGCCGCCATGATTTCGGCGCTCCGCAGGGCCGGCGACGATGGTCTCGAAGACGACCTCATGGGGCGTTCGCTCCAGCGTGCCCTTGGGTTCGACCAGAACAGTCCCGACACCTACCCGGAATGGCTCGCCAACCCGAACAGCGAGGGATCGACGCTCAACGACGCCGAACGCGCCGTTCGCGACGTCTTGGCGCACCGAATCTGGGTCGACCAGGGGCGGACGTGGCGCGTCACGAACCCGAATCTCGAGCGGCTCGGTCTGATGCGCGTCGAATACAAGGGGCTCGACGCGCTCTGCCGCAACGAGGAGAAGTTCAAGGACTCGCACCCGATCCTGCGAAACGCTACGCCGGACCGTCGCAAGCGCGCGTTCACAGTGCTGCTCGACCACATGCGGAAGTCGCTCGCAGTCGCGACCGACAGCCTCGATCAGTCTTCGATCGAAGCGCTGCAGCGCCGCTCCGCACTTCTGAAGGCGCCATGGACGCTTTCGGACGAGCGGCCCCGGATCGGCGCCGCACTGGTGCTGGGGCGGTCGCAACGCACGCAGATCCCGGCGGACGAAGAGGTCTTGCGCGTCCGCGGAGGGCCGACCAGCGCGCTCGGGCGATTGCTCTCCGACTTCTCGATCTGGGGCACGCGCCTCACCACCGCCGACTATCGGTCCGTCGTGTTCGACATGCTGCGCGCGGCAGAAAACCAGATCGTCCGCAAGCGCCCGATGTTCATGGGCGAGCGCATCGACAACTGGGACATCTACGGCAACGCCGTGGTCTTCAAGCTCGGCGACGGCGTTCCTCCGGACGAGAGAGAACCCAACCCGTTCTTTCTCGAGTTCTACAAGGCGCTGGCCGCGATGATCGACGGCAGAAACCGCGCCGTGTTCTCGTTCGAGGCCCGCGAACACACCGCTCAGGTCGACAACAAGACGCGCCAGCTTCGCGAAGCGCGCTTCCGCTGGCGAGACCCCGACAAGAAGCGCCTGAAGCAAGCGGAATTCCAGGAGAAGTTCCAGGAGATCGCCGACACCGAGAGTTTCCTGCCCGTCCTGGTCTGTTCGCCGACCATGGAGCTCGGCGTCGACATCGCCGACCTCGACGCCGTCTACTTGCGCAACGTTCCGCCGACGCCGGCGAACTACGCGCAACGCAGCGGCCGCGCCGGCCGCGGGGGTCAACCCGCGCTTATCGTGACCTATTGCGCCGCCCAGAGTCCTCACGATCAGTATTTCTTCCGGGATCCGGCGGCCGTGGTGAAGGGCCATGTCAGGCCGCCGACGATCGACCTCACCAATCAGGATCTGGTCGAAAGCCATCTGCAGGCGATCTGGCTTGCCGAGACGCGCGCCATCCTGAACGCGCAGATCGCGCAGGTCGTGGACCTCGGGACCGAGGACAGAAAGCTGGTGGGCGAAATCGCTGGGAAGATCGGCGATGCGGACGCCGCGCAAAGGGCGCTCGGCCGCATCAGCGGAATGCTGAAGGGCCTATTCGAGGACACGAAGCTCACCCCCGCTTGGCTCGGCGATCTTCCGACGTACGCCCAAAGCATCGTGGGCCATTCTCCTGTGCGCTTCGACGAAGCCTTCAATCGGTGGCGCAACCTGCTCGCCTCCGCGGAGAAGCAGTATCGGGAAGCCAACGAGACGTTCACGCGACACGGCGCCACGCGCGAAGAGCACCGGATGGCCGAGCGGCTGCGCGATCTGGCCGGGGCGCAGATCAAACTGTTGCGCGACGGGTCCGAGTCCTACCAGTCCGACTACTACACCTACCGATACCTTGCGACGGAAGGGTTCCTGCCTGGCTACAACTTCCCCAGGCTGCCTCTCACGGCGTACGTCACGTCCGGATCAAACCGCCGAAACCAGTCGGTGATCCAGAGGCCGCGCTTCCTCGCCATCAGCGAGTTCGGTCCGAGAAGCCTCGTCTATCACGAGGGGCGCACGCACCGCGTCGTCCGCGTGCTGCTCAACGCAGGCATGAACACCGGAAGCGGAGACTTGACCACACAGCGTTTCTTCGTCTGCGGCGCGTGCGGAGCGTCCCACCAGGCGCCCAAGCCGGAGTTCTGCCACGTCTGCAATGCGGCCCTGGCAGGCTGCGAGGAAATCCCGCACTGCTACAAAATCGAGAACGTCCAGACCGCGCCGGCCGCCCGCGTCACGGCGAACGACGAGGAGCGTCAGCGGCAAGGGTTCGAGATCAGAACCGGCTTCCAGTGGCCGCAGCGACACAACGGTCGACTTGACGTCAAGAGCGCCCTCCTCGAGGACGACGAGGGCGTCATTGCGTCGCTCACCTTCGCGCCGGCGACGCCCATCAAGCGCTTCAACGTCGGACTTCGTCGGCGCGATCCGCAGGCGGGGCTCGGGTTCAACATCAATCCGCGGAACGGCTACTGGGAGCGCGCGTTCGACGACGACGAGGCGGACGCGCCGCCCGACCCCACCCGCGCCGTCCCGCAGCCGATCGTTCCTTACGTCGAGGACCGCAAGAACGCGCTGCTGCTGCGGTTCGGCGGCGAGACTCGCGACGCGACCGAGATGGCCGACCTCCAGTACGCCATCCTCCGCGGGTTGGAAATGACGTTCCAGCTGGAAGAGGGCGAGTTGCTCGGCGAGGCGCTTCCCTCGCGGGGAGACCGTCGCGCCATCCTGATCTACGAAGCCGCCGAGGGTGGGGCCGGCGTCCTTGGGCGCATCGTGGAGGATCCGCGCGCGTTCGGTCAGGTCATCGGGGAGGCCATCCGAATCTGTCATTTTGATGAGCGGCGATTCGCCTGTACGCCGGCGGAAAAGGACCTGCACGACGTGGAGGGCGCCGCCTGCGTCGCCGGCTGCTATCGCTGTCTCCTCTCCTACTACAACCAGATCGATCACGAGGCGATCGACCGGCGGAATCCGCAATTCAAGAGAACGCTGTCCAGGCTCGCGCGCTGCAGGATGAGGATCGAGGATCCGGCGGCACCGTTGGAGGCCAGGCCGGAGTTCGTGGACCGGTTTCACGGGGCCATGATCGCGCACGGAATCCAGCCGTTCGACGCCAAGCCATTGTTGGTCAACGGCGCGAGCCTGCCGTTCATCTGGCGCTCCGGACGCGTCGTCGCGGTGTACGAGGAAGAGCTTCCGACGCTCGCCGACGCGTTGCAGGATCTATCTCTGGCCGTGGTGCCCTTGCCGAGGGGTAGGGAGATCGATGCCGCCATCCTTAACACGCTCGCAGCAGCACTTACGGGTACCGCGAAATGAACGAAGTCGTGAGGTTCACACCGGGCGACCTCGTCCGCGCGCGCGGGCGGGAATGGGTGGTTCTCCCCGGAACGAGCGGAGAGACGCTTCGGGTCCGTCCGCTGTCCGGGTCCGAATCCGACTGGCTGACCATCGACCCCGTGCTCGAAATCGAGCCGGTGGAATCCGCGAGCTTCCCGGATCCTGACGGCAAGCGGATCGGCCCTCAAGACGAAGCGCTCCTCATGCGGGACGCGTTTCAGCTGGCACTGCGCAGAGGCGCGGGTCCCTTCCGCGGCGCGGGCCGCGTCGCCTTCGAACCGAGATCCTACCAACTCGTTCCATTGATGATGGCCCTCAAGCTGGACCCGGTCCGGCTGCTCATCGCAGATGACGTCGGAATCGGCAAGACCATCGAGGCGGGACTCATCGCGCGCGAGCTCTACGACCGCGGCGAGATCCAGCGGTGCGCCGTCCTGTGTCCACCCCATCTCGTCGAGCAGTGGGTCACGCAGCTTAACACCAAATTCCATCTGCCCGCGATCGCGGTGACGGCAGGCACCGCCGCCCGCCTCGAGCGGGATCTGCCGACGGCGGACAGCATCTTCAGGGCCTACCCCTTCACGGTCGTTAGCCTGGACTACATCAAGTCGGACCGCCGACGTCACGAGTTCATCCGCTCGTGCCCAGAATTCGTTATCGTCGACGAGGCTCACGCCTGCGTCGGCGCCGGCGACACCACACATCAACGGTATCAGCTTCTGCAAGAGCTCGGAGAAGCCGTCGACAGGCATCTCGTCCTTCTGACCGCGACCCCGCACAGCGGAGATGTAGAGGCGTTCCACAAGCTGCTGGCTCTGCTCGATTCTGATTTCGGCGGACTGGGCGATGCCGGCGGCACGGCATACACCAAATTGCGCGAGCGGCTGGCAGCCCATTTCGTCCAACGGCGGCGCGTCGACATCGAGGCCTGGAAGGAGCCGGGGCTCTTTCCGCGTCGAGAGGAAGACGAGACAACCTACAGGCTCACGGGCGAGCACGAAGCGTTCATGGACATGGTGCTCGACTACTGCACCGAGATCGTCGAGCGCGTCGGACATGACCAACGGAAGCAGCGCCTCGCCTTCTGGGGAATGCTCGCGCTCATGAGATGCATCGGCTCGAGCCCGGCGGCGGCGCTGCAGGCGCTGCGGACGAGGCTAGGCCTCGAAGAAGACGTGCTCGACCAGACCTCTTTGTTCGACGGGGATGGCGAAGACCTCGTTGCGGACGACGTCGAGCCCGCCACGGCCCAGGACGGGGATCTCGTTGCGCTTGTCGAGATGGCGCAGCGTCTC
The DNA here is from genome assembly GCF_055807455.1 of Bradyrhizobium sp. Kon58. Taxonomy (NCBI): domain Bacteria; kingdom Pseudomonadati; phylum Pseudomonadota; class Alphaproteobacteria; order Hyphomicrobiales; family Nitrobacteraceae; genus Bradyrhizobium; species Bradyrhizobium sp. Kon58. Next base: position 38,136 of record NZ_JBVVOT010000008.1, on the reverse strand, counting down.
GCGGAGTATCCGAAGAAGGACCCCAAACTGAAGAAGCTTGCGGGTCGGCTCGAAGGCATGCTGAAGGAGGGCTTCTCGCCCATCATCTTCTGCCGCTACATCTCGACGGCGGAGTGGGTGGGCGAAGCGGTGCGGAAGTGGTTTCCGGACCACGGCGTCGAAGTCGTCACGGGGCGGCTTCCCGCGGACGAACGAAGGGCCCGGGTCGCCGCAATGGGCGCGATGGATCGCAGGATTCTCGTGGCGACGGACTGCCTCTCGGAAGGTATCGACCTGCAGGAAGACTTCGACGCTGTTGTCCACTACGACATGTCGTGGAATCCGACGCGCCACCAACAGCGCAACGGTCGCGTCGATCGCTTCGGCCAACCGAGAGATCTGGTACGGACGCTTCTGATCTATGGGGAGAACAATCCCGTCGACGGCGCTATCCTCGAAGTCATCCTGAGGAAGGCGAAGGCCATCCAGAAGGATACCGGCGTACCCGTGCCGCTCCCCGACGACGACCGCCGCATGACGGAGGCGCTGCTCAAGGCTCTGCTGCTGCGACGGAAGTCCGAGCGGGCCGGCCGCGGCAAGCAGATGGCGTTCGACTTCGCGTCGATTCCGGAGGCCGAACGGCTGGACGCGGCCTGGCGGGACGCCGCCGAAAAGGAGAAACGTAATCTCACCATCTTCGCTCAGCGCAGCCTCAAGCCCGAGGACGTGATGCCCGAATGGGAGAAGACGCTCGACGTTCTCGGCAATCCTCGACAGGTTTCGCGCTTCCTCGAACACGCCCTTCGGCGCTTCGACGTGCCGTTCGTCAAGGAAGCCGACGAATACCGGCTGGACGCGAGGAAGCTGCCAGAGGCTCTCGCAAGCCGGCTGCAGGACTCCGAACTCGGCGATCAAATCCGGATCCGCCGCACCGGTGGCAGCAATCACCACCTTCATCGCTCCCATCCGTTGGTCGAAGCGCTCGCCGAGCTCCTGATCGAGAACAGCTTGGACGAGAAGACTGAGACCGAGAACTACGCGGCGCTGGCTCGGACCGGGGCGTGGTCGACCGCCGCTGTGAAGAAACCCACCACCGTGTTCCTGCTGCGGATACGCCATCGCATCGTGACGGCCGGCGCATCCGGAGACACTACGTTGCTCGCAGAGGAAACAAGCGCACTGGCTTTCGAGGGCCTCTCGGCCCAGGCCTGCCTTTCCGGGCCGGCCGCCGGCGCCTTCGTCGAGGCGACGGCGGCCCACGAAACGTCGGCGACTGCAAGGGAACGCGAGGTGGCCTCCGCGCTGTCGCGGCTTCCTGGCTTGAAGGAAGCGATCGAAAGCCACGCGCGAGACCGCGCTCAGGCGCTCGTCGCGGATCACCGCCGCGTCCGCGAGGCCGTCAAAGGGGCTGGCCGCATCGACGTCTTTCCCGTGACGCCCGTCGACGTCGTCGGCGCGTATGCTCTCGTTCCGGAATTGGTGTGACATGGCTCGCCGCACCAGCCTCCAATTCGACGCCCTGCAGATCGAGGGAGCGCTTCTGCTTCCGGACGTGGTCGCGAAGATCGCCTCCCAAGAGGCCGGAGGTTCGACCGCGGAAAGCTACGGTATCCTTCCAGGACTGAAGCTGCGGGACGAAATCGGTCGCTCCTATCAGATCGGACGGGCCCTCTGGCAACGTTTCGAGATGGGTAAAGGTGGCAAGAACTCCGATCTCGCCTATCGCCAGTTCGGCAAGGACCTCCTCACCAACGTGTTGGGGTTCCGGTTCGACGACGGCAAGTCGAAGCTGCCGGCGAGCGGCTTCGAACTTCTTTCGGCCAAGCATGGCCGCGTCCCTCTCGCCATCGCCGGCATGCACGGTCTCGACCGGGCCGAAACCGTCGCCGTGGTCGGCGGTTCGTCGGTCCGCCGCTCTCCGACGACAGCGGCCCAGGGCGAGTTGAATTCGAGCGACCGCGCCCTGTGGGGGATCGCGACCGACGGCGCAAATCTTCGGATCCTGCGCGACACCGCGAGTTTGACCCGACCCGCGCTGATCGAGTTCGATCTCGACCGTATCTTCCGGACCGATCTCTACTCCGACTTCACGCTTTTCTGGCTCCTGGGCCATGAAAGCCGCTTCGGCAGCGAAGATGCTCCTCCGTCCGATTGCGCGCTGGAAGCCTGGCGCGAGGAAGGGCGGGAGCGCGGCGTAGCCATCCGCGGGCGGCTGCGTGACAGCGTCGAAGAAGCGCTTTTCGAGCTCGGCAGCGGGGTTCTGGAACATCCGGCCAACGTCCTACTGCGCAACAGACTGACCGCCGGGTCGGCAGGGCTGTTGTCGAAGCCGGACTTCTTCCGCCAGCTGCTGCGTCTGGTCTACCGGTTGATCTTCGTCATGACTGCGGAGGATCGGGATATCCTGTTCTCGCCGGACGCCGCTCAGGACAGCAAGTCGGCCTACGGGACTGGCTACTCGCTCGCCAGGCTCCGCGAGCGGTCGCGCATCAAGGCGGCCTGGGACCGTCACCATGATGCATTCGAAGGCGTAAAGATCGTCTTCCGTTCGCTCGGCTCCGGACAGAAGCGACTCGGGCTCCCGGCCCTCGGAGGATTGTTCGATTCGGATCAGACCCCCGACCTAAATTCGGCGACGATCTCCAACAAGCGCTTCCTAGCTGCGCTGTTCAACCTCGCTTGGCTACGGGAGCCGACCGGCCTGGTCCGGATCAACTGGCGCGACATGGCGACGGAAGAGTTCGGATCCGTCTACGAAAGCCTGCTCGAGCTCGCACCCGAGATCGACGACCGCGCGACCAAGTTCTACTTCGCGAACGGCGTCGGCGACACGCGCGAGAGCGAAATAACGACCAACAGCGGGCATTCGCGGAAGACCACCAGCAGCTACTACACGAAGGACGCGCTCGTCGAATTTCTTCTTGATTCCGCTCTCGATCCTCTGATCGAGAAGACAGTTGCGGAAAATCCGGGCAATCCCGACGCGCTTCTGCGGTTGACGGCGCTGGATCCCGCATGCGGTTCCGGACACTTCATCCTGGGCGCCGCCCGCCGCATCGCGCAGCGGCTCGCGGATCTTCGCAATCCCGGCGCCGCATCGATCGCCGAATATCGACATGCCCTTCGTGAGGTTGTCGCCAATTGCATCTACGGGGTCGATCAGAACGAGCTTGCCGTCGAACTCTGCCGGGTCGCGCTGTGGATCGAAGCCGTCGAACCGGGCAAACCGTTGACGTTCCTCGACGCGAGAATCCGGCACGGCAACAGCCTGATCGGGGTCGCGGATCTCAAGCTGCTCGAGGGGGGCATTCCGGATGCGGCATATTCGACGCTCGATGAGGACGACAAGGATGCCGCCTCGTTCTATCGCTCCCTGAACAAGGCGCAGCGCAACGAAGACGGAAAGAACAAGAACCAGCAGAGATTCTCATTCGCGGGAGCGCCACGCGGTCTCTTGGAGGCCGTCCGAGCCTTCGAGAGCATGCCGCAGGACGACGTGAACCAGGTCCAGGCGAAGGCGGAGCAATTCGCGCAGTTTCACGATAGCGACGAGTGGAAGCGGCTGAAGCTGGCGTGCGATCTGTTCGTTTCTCCGTTTTTCATGCCGAAAGAAACTCCTGCGCCCAGATCGGCGCCAGAAGGCACCATTCCGACGACTGACGATGTTTGGCTTTGTCTTCGCGGCAGCAGCGTCCGCTCCGAGATTGCTGAGCGCGCGTCCCGGGCGGCCGAGGCGGTTCGCGTCTTTCACTGGCCCCTGATGTTTCCGGAAGTCTTCCTCGCGCGCGGGGGGTTCGATATCGTCCTCGGCAATCCGCCTTGGGACACCATGAGCCCCGACGCAAAGGAATTTTTTGCGCCCTACGATCCTCAGGTCAGGTTTCTCTCCCCGGGTGATCAATCGAGCCGCATCGAAGAACTGAGAAAACTGCCTGGCGTGGACGATGCGTGGCGGCAATACGGCCGAAGCCTGTACGAAGCCGCGCGGTTCATGAAGGACAGCGGCCGCTTCACGCTCTTCGCGGAGGGCAACCTGGGCAAGGGCGACTTCAACGTGTATAGGATGTTCACCGAGCTGGCGCTCAGGAGCACGCGGCCCTCGGGGCACGCCGCCCAGTTCGTACCGGAGAATTTGTACAACGGCGCCAACGCCGCCGCGATCCGCCGCTTCCTCTTCGATAGAACCGAGCTCAAGCAACTCGTCGGGTTCGAGAACACCAAGCGGGTCTGGTTCGACATCGATACCCGAGCGAAGTTTTGCATGTACGTCGCTAGGCCCGGCGGCACGACCTCCTCCTTCGCTGCCGCATTCGGCACGAACAGCCTGAAGAAGCTGCACTCGCTGGCTGAAGGCTTGCCTTTCGAAATTCCCACGTCGCTGGTCAGCGAATTCAGCCCCGACGCACTCGCCGTCGCCGAAGTTGCGCATCAATCCGACATAGACATTTCGCGAAAGGTCTACGCCGCGTTTCCAAAATTCGGAGAAGGCTGGCTGGACCCGGACTTTAGGCCATACAGCCGTGAACTTGACATGGGCAATGATCGCGAAACTTTCGGGAACGATGCCGATGGCGTACCGATCTATGAAGGGCGCATGGTCGAAGCATTCGATCACCGCGCCAAGGCCTATTCGTCGGGTCGAGGCCGCAAGGCGGTGTGGCATGACCTAGCGTTCGAAACCTCCGCGAAGTCCATTACGCCCCAGTGGCGCGTGTCAGAAGGCGAGATCCCCAAGAAGCTGCGCAATCGATGGCGTCGTGTCCGCGCGGGATTCTGCGACGTCGCCAGTCCTACGAACCAGCGGGCCTTTGTCGCTGCACTCATTCCGCCGAATACGATATGCGGCCACAAAGTGCCGACTGTCCTGTTGGAGGACGAGGACCCGCGAAGCTTGTTGCTGTGGCTCGCTGTGGCCAATTCATTCGCAGTGGACTTCATCGTCCGAAAGAAGGTTGGCTTGACCATGTCGCTCACACTCGTCGACAGCCTTCCCCTGCCGAAGCACTTCGATGGAACTCCTGTGTCCTTCGAGGTCGCCAAGCGCGCCCTCAAACTCGCGGCGACCGGTGAAGAACTGCGCATGTTCTGGGAGGAGGTTGCCCCTACGCTAGGGATGGATGCCTTCGAAGACGCGCCCTGCGAGGACGAGGTCGAGAGACGCAAGCTCAGGAACGAGTTGGACACGCTGGTTGCTCGCGACGTGTTCGGCCTGAGCCAGACGGAGATCCGCTACGTCATGGATCCTGCTGACGTCTTGGGAGAGGACTGTGGATTCGAGACGTTTGGCGCCCTTAAGCGCGCCGAAATCAAGGAGCACGGGAGCTTCGTGACGCGGGACGCCATCATGGCCGAGTGGCGCAATCTGGCCGTTCCGGCCCAGGCCCCGCAACATCAGGCGCCGGCTTCTCAACCTCCGGTGCCCGTCGCCGCCGACCTGAAGGACGGAGCATGGGCGCGCCCGTCCATTCCTATCGGCGTGGACGAAGTCACCATTCTTCTGGCCGCTATCATAAAGCATCTGCCCGGCCCGACCCCTGACTGGAAGATTCGGCTTGCATTTCTGTGCACGCTCGAGCCACGAAGGCTGTTGCCTCATCTCGCGGCCAAGGACGCGTCCGAATGGAGCCGGCTGGTCGGTGCGGAGGCAGCGCCTGCGAGCACCACCAACCTCGTAGCTTTCGCGCCGAAGATCGACGCGAATTGGCGCGACGCGACCAACCACATGATCGGAAACAGACGCATCAAGGAAGACGTCAAGGCTCGGACCTGGGCGGCCGGCACAGGCCTGGATGGATTGCGGACCGACGGATGGTTCGGCCGCGCTGCGTTCGTTCTGGATGCTCTGCGAGATATCTCGCCGGATACGCTCGCCGCCGACCTGCCGGTCGAGGATCAGATGTGGATCGGCATCCGTGCAGCGTGATCTTTTCCCGAGGACATCGCTGTCGCTCTCTCCGCAGGCAGGGCGCAGCAACCCGCGGCTTTGGGTCCGCAAACTCGTCGTCTGGAGCGACCCAGGCAAGGAAATCAGAACGGTCGACCTGCGGCCTGGTCTAAACGTCGTCTGGTCTCCCGATGCGGAAATCGGGAGCTCGGATCCGATCGGTCATGGCGGCGGTAAGACCACGTTCTGCCGCATGCTTCGCTATTGCCTCGGCGAAGACAGCTTCTCTCCGGCCGAACAGCGGAATCGCATCATCGAGACCTTCCCGGAAGGCATGGTCGGCGCCGAAGTCATGATCGAGGGCGTCTGCTGGGCCGTCGTACGATTTTTCGGTCGCCGACACCCGATCGTCGTCAGCGGTGCAGTTTCTCTCGAAGACGCCTTCTCTCCGAACGTCGACAAGACCGACCTGTCCAGCTTCAGGAAGAAGCTGGTCGGCGAGGTCATCGGAGACGCTGGCAGGCTGATGCCTTCGAGCATCGATCCGGCCCGCCGATGGGAAGCCGTCCTTGCCTGGATGACCCGAGATCAGGAATGCCGGCTCCGCCATCATTTCGAATGGCGCGATCCGGAGAGCGATTCCGGGTCCCCGGTCGGAGGCCGCTCGAAGGACGACCTGCTTGCGATCGTACGTGCCGCGATTGGAGCCCTCACGACGGCCGAGATTGAGGCACGAGCCCGCGAAGAGGAGCAGAGCTCGGAATTGAGCAGACTGCGTGCCGAGCTGGGTAGATTCGATTGGCAACTCGCACGCGTCGGCGCCGATCTGAAACAGGCCAACAGACTCGGCGCAGTCGGATCCGAAACCCAGATGGAAATGGAAGTCATCAAGAAGCTGGTCGCGGATCGGGCACGTTCAGCCCTAGGCCTACCCGAGAACGCCCTCACCGAGCTGGAGCCTGCCAGAGCTGAACGGGAGCGTGCTACGCGCGCGCTCCGCGAACTAGAACGGCGGCAAACAGAGAACGACTTCAAGATCGAGTACGCCAAACGCGAGCTTTCGCTGGTCGAAGCCCAACTGCCCACAGCCAGCGCCGAACTAGACAGAAACAGGAACCCCGTCTGCCCAATCTGCAAAGTCGCGCTCGACACCGCCCTGATCGAAGGTTGCCAATTGGCCAAGGAGTGCGATCTCGACGAATTACAGCAAAGGATCGCAGCGACAGAAGCGCAGGTGCAAGAGCTCGGGGATAGAGTCGTCCAGCTACAGGCCGCCGCCGCGCCGCTCAAATCAGAGCTCGCGATCGCACGGCAGACCGCGGAGCGTGCCGATCGTACGGTGTCGCGACTCGAGACCGCGCTGGTGGCTCATTCCCGCGCCCTTCGCGAGGCAAATCGCCAGGCCGACGAGATCGAGCGTCACGGAGCACTGGCGAGGGAACGCGCCGGGACCGCAAGCGTGATTGCCCACCTCGAGTCAGAGGTCGCGCAAACCAAAGAATCGATCTCCGAACTTTTGGCTTCGCAGGCAGCCGTGATGCGCGACCTGTCCCTCAAGTTCGACGGCGTGGTCAGAGAATTGGTTCCGGGAAACGTCTCCGGAAGCGCCAGCCTGGACCGAAGGGGCCTGTCGCTGAAGATCGAGTACGACGGGATTCGCTCCACGGCCGCGATCGAATCCTGGAAGATCGTCGCGTTCGATCTCGCGGCCTTGGCGATGACGATCGAAGGCAACACACGTTTGCCTGGACTACTACTGCACGACAGCCCGCGGGAAGCGGATCTCGGTATGTCTCTCTACGAACGCCTGTTCAAGTTCATCCGTAAGCTCGAAGGAGTCGGTCCGGCTCCGCTGTTCCAATACATCGTTACGACCACGACCGAGCCGCCAAAAGAATTTCGAAAGGAGCCTTGGCTGAGGCTGGAGCTAAAAGGGTCGCCGGCGCAGGAGCGTTTCCTTAAAGTCGACCTTTGACAGGGCGAAGAACTTCGACTTGCAGGGCAAGGCGTCGCCCTTCAATCTACGACATCCACCCTGCGGAGACCTTGCCGTGCTGCAGTATCACAACCGAATTCGACTGGAGAAGATCGCGAGGGACTGCGGCTTCGAGATCATCGTCGATTCTGACGACAATGGACTTACCTTTGCGAGCAGCCTGGTGCGCGATCGTCTGCGTTTGGAAGCCCGAAGGAACGCATTCTTCGTCGAGGCAAGCTCGAAGGCGTTGATGGAGGAATTGACAACCAATTTCCTGCCGGGCCGATCCGATTGCTCGACAGACGGTAGATTCGTGATGACCTCAAGCACGTTGGCACTGCACGACGTCGCTGAACGGGTGTTTCAGTTGTCGATGTCGATGCCGTCGCGCCCCTTGGATGTCTTTCGGTCCGAAACGGCGAGTCTGCCGAAGACGACGGAAGCGGAGCGCTTGGTTGTGCAGCGCGTGGGTCAAGACATTTTCAGGGAGGCTCTGGATAAATACTGGGCCGGCAGATGCGCTGTCACCAGCATAGGCGATAGGGCGCTGCTTAGGGCGAGCCATGTGCACCCTTGGGCGGAGTGCGCGACGGACGATGAGCGGCTCGACGCCTATAACGGTGTGCTTCTGGTCGCTGACTTGGATGCGGCGTTCGACGCCGTCCTCATCAGTTTCGACGCGTCGGGCGCGGCCTTGTATTCGAAGCACCTGACGCCGGAGGGAAGGGCAGCCCTCGCCTTCAAGCTCGACGGCCGGGCCGTGCCGTTCACCGACAGGCATCAGGCCTACTTGCAAAGACATCGAGTCCGGTTCGAGGCCAGGCAGAACGGTTGAAGCCGGCCAACCCGGGCAAGTTCCGACTCGACCAAACGTTCTTGTTATGTTCTAATTGCACATGATCGATCGCCCCGCTAGCTGGCGCATGCCGAAGCCCAAGGAGATGGAGAAAATGGCCCGTCGCCTTGCCGCCAACGGGCCGCTGCGTGAACCGACTCCGGACGGTGATCTTCCGCAGGAATACTGGCAGGCGCTTCTGGACGACCCTCGCGTCGCCGCCGGCGTAGGCCGCCCCCCAACTTCATCCGGAAGTGCGCCGCGGCTAGACCAAATTCCGCTAGATTTACTGCGGGTGGGTTGCCGGCGCTGCGGCCGGACCGTCGAGATCAAAAAGGTCGATGCCGTCCGCCTCTATGGTCCGGATGCCGTCTGGCGGAGCGTCGGCCAGCGCTTACTGGGAAATATTTGCACGCAGCGGACCGGGCGCCATGAGGAAGACGGCTGCTGGCCGCTATTCGAGTAGCGCCAGCGATGGCGCCGAAACACCACCCGACTCCCCTCTCCGGAGGAGACCGAAAGGCCCTCGCCAAGGAGCTCGGCCGCGCCCGCGCCATGACGACGATCTTGGCCGTACAGTCGGCAGAAGCGAGGGCGAAGGCTGAGGCCCTGATCCGGACGGCGGACAAGCTGCTGTGCGAAAGCTGGAATGAACGCATGTGGTCGGATGGCGAACCTATCGACCCATCGCCGACGATCGACCAGGCGATCAACGGCGGCTATAGCTGGCTCCAGATCGAATGCTCCCGCTGCAAAGCCGCCCGCGACGTCGACATGGCCACGCTGCGCCATCCGCCGACCACTTTCGTCCACGACTTAGCCAGCCGACTTCGCTGCAGCAAGTGTGCGAAGGCGGGACGCCGGCCGGCCGCTACCCTGCTGCAGCTGGCGCAGCGGGCACGCCATCCGGACCAGGAGACCTGAAGACTTGTGCAATCTCTACTCGATCACCACCAACCAGGCCGCGATCAGCGCGCTGTTCCGCGTCGTCAACCGGTACGTCGGCAACCTCGCGCCGATGCCCGGCGTGTTTCCGGATTACGAGGCACCGATCGTCCGGACCGGCGCCGAGGGCCGGGAGCTCGCGACCGCGCGCTGGGGCATGCCGTCGTCGTCCAAAGCGTTGATGGACGCGACGAAGAAGCGCGCGGAGAAGCTGCGAGCCAAGGGCAAGACGGTCGACTTCAAGGAATTGCTCCGGATGGAGCCCGACGGCGGCACGACGAACATCCGCAACGTAAGAAGCAAACATTGGACACGCTGGCTCGGCGTGGAGAACCGCTGCGTCGTGCCGTTCAACAGCTTCAGCGAGTTCAACAAAGCCGAAGGCGGCGATATCTGGTTCGCACTCGACGAGTCCCGCCCGCTCGCCTGCTTCGCCGGTATCTGGACGAACTGGACATCGGTCCGCAAGGTCAAGGAAGGCGAGACCACCAACGACCTCTATGCGTTCCTGACAACAGAGGCGAATGCCGAAGTGTTCGCCATCCATCCCAAGGCCATGCCCGTGATCCTGACGACGCCCGACGAGGTCGAGACCTGGATGACCGCACCTGCCGAGGAAGCTCTGAAGCTGCAGCGGCCGCTTCCGGACGGGGCGCTCCGGATCGTTGCCCGCGGCGTGAAGGAGGACCCCGCGCCCGCCGCTTGAACGATCAGCGACTGTCTTCGCACTGCTTCAGCTTCTTCACGACCGCCGAGCTTTCGACGACCTTCCCGTCGCGGCTGAGCGGCACGTAGGCAGCCTTCCGTCCCTCCGCGTCCGTCACTTCGATGACTTGCGGCATCGTGTCGGGATATTCGCCGGCGTGCTCTTTGGTTTCGATGTGGTAGCCCTCGAAGCGCATGTCTCTGCCGTCCATTGTCGGATCCTGAGGGCGCCTCTCCGGCGGCATCGGCGGCAGATCGGGCTCAACCGCATTCCTCGGCGGAGAGCTCCAGGGGGGAGCTCCTCGATCGAGGAGGCGCCGGAGTTCGGCGACGGCCTTCCCGCGCTGTTCGAGCTCCTCGACGGCGGCGACGACCTCGTCCCGATCGAGGACGTCGAGAAGATCGTTGATCGTCCCCTCGCAGTCCCTCTCGCCCGGTTCCACGTAGCGCGCCAGGATGGCCTGCGCCCGCTCGACGGCTTCCAGCACCTGCTTATCGGCGTTCATCGACGTATTCCACGCAACTCACACGCGCCGATTCAATGGGGCCACAGGCCCCTTGTTCCTGACCCCGCACCGGTCGGAACAGGGTGGAAAAGCCGAGTCCCCCCGATTTCGAATCCCAGGGCTGTGATAGCAGCGCGGAACGCACCGCGGCCTCCAAGGATTCGCCGGACAGATGCCAGGAGCAATTCGATGCTGATGTTCAAGTAAAGGCGTCCGGCGATCCGGACGCTGCGCAGCTGGGCCATCGCTGTACTGCAGGAGGCCGGCGCCATCCGCGAGTGCGAGGAGCACGGCTGGATGCAGGACCGCGCCGATCCCCATGCCCGCGAGCGGGCATTCGAGATCGCACGGCGGGATCCGCCGGCGGGCGTCTCCTGCGAAGATGCGATCGCAGATCTGCGTGACGTGCTGGACTCGATCGGGGATAGCTGTCCGGAATGTCCGGCAGAGCAGTAGAACGCGGCCCCCCCTCTACTCGACACCCCGAACCAGAGACCTAACGGCCGAGGCGCTTGTCCACGCTCTTGCGCGAGTTGCCGACCTTCTTGACGGCCTTCTTCACCGCCGACGCTGACCTCCCGGTCTTCTTCGCCTCATAGCGCACTTCGTGCTTCTGACCGCCCGCCACTTTGGCCCGATCCTGTTTGCGTCCGCGTGCCGTCTTCTTCGTTGCCGCCATAGGCTCCTCCTGGTGAGTTGGTGGATGAGGATGCCAACGCCGCAAAGGATTCGCGGGTTCCGGAACGATCCAAACCGTGTCAGTTTGAATCGGTTGTTGCGCGGAGTCCCGAGTGGCGTTTCAGCGTAGAAAACCGGCGGCCATCGGCATCAGGGCGCCGTTCCCCGGCTTCATCGAACCGGCCTTGGCAACCTCGGTCGACAAGGTGCCGTCCGGCGCCCGCTGGATTCACGAAATCAAGTTCGACGGCTACCGCGTGCAGGTCCATCTCGCCAACGAGGCGGCCAAGGTCTTCACGCGACGCGGACACGATTGGACCAACCGCTTCAAGAAGGTCGCCGAGGATGCCTGGCACATTAAGGCAAGTTCGGCGATCATCGACGGGGAGATCGTGGTGCCCGCAGCCGACGGCACCACCGATTTCTCGGTCCTGCAGAACGAGCTCAAGGGTAAGTCGACCAGCATCGTCCTCGTCGCATTCGACCTCCTTTATCTGAACGGCCGCGACCTCCGGAAGCTGCCGCTGGTCGCGCGCAAGGCCGAGCTCAAGAAGATCATCGCCGGCACCAACGTGCAGTTCAGCGAGAGCTTCGAGATCGAGGGGCGGTCGATGTTCGAGCATGCCTGCAAACTCGGCCTCGAGGGTGTGGTCTCCAAGGTCCGGGACAGCGTCTATGCCAGCGGCCGCGGCAGCAATTGGGTCAAGAAGACCTGCGCGCAGCGTGAGACCCTGACGATCGCCGGCTTCGCGCTCGACGAAGGCAAGTGGGACGGCATCTATCTCGGGCGGCGCAAGGGAGCCGACCTAGTCTACGCAGGCAAAGTCGATCACGGGTTCGACAAGGTCACCGCCGCCGACCTGCAGAAGCGGCTGAAGCCCCTGATCCGAAAGACGCAGCCCTACTCGAAGCGGATCGCCCACAAAGGCATCTGGGTGGAGCCGAAGCTGCTCGCCGAGATCGAGTACCGGGCCAAGTCAGCGGAAGGAAAAGTGCGCCACCCGTTCTTCAAGGGACTGCGGGAGGATCTGTGATTGACGCCGCCTGGCTGATTAGCCCCATCGTTATGTTGTCCCCCCTTAAAATTCAATTCGACACGATGCCCTTGGCGCCGACGATCGACCAGCCCCATTTCTTCTTCTTGTCGATCTCGGGCCGGTCGAGAGAGAACTGGAATTTCTTGCTCTTCAGGGGATCGATGCGGAGGTCGTATGTGGGATCCGGATTCAGTCCGGTATAGATCACGCCTGGCTCCTGGTAGTTGAAGTTGTCGACGCGGTACATCTCGGCGGGGTCGTCGCCGATCGTAATCGAGAACGTGATCTCGGTGACGATGAAGCCGTTCTCGTTCTTGACCTCGGCGGTGAATCCGGGCGTGTGCGTCATGCCGAACGTGCCGTAGAAGCCGCTGGAGACTTTCAGGTGCTTGATGTCCTCGTCCGTGAGCGTGACTGAGGACTTCCGGATGCAGGCGACCTTGATCGATTTGGCTGCGACGTCCGAGGTGGCTCCCTGCATGTTCTTCAGGACGCAGTCCTCGAACGCGTTGGCCTGGGCCGCGCCCGACCACCCGGCCGCCAGCAGACCCCAAAGCACGGATTTATTCACCGATCCCCTCGATTCCTGCCCCGGACCCATCCATTATAGCCGCAACTTGGGGGAGAGTAATGGGCGGATTCAGGGGAAAGTTAGTTGTGGTCGTCTGCGTCGCCGCCGGCTTGGCCGGATGCGCGTCGGAGCCGATGACGCCAGAGCAGAGGGCCTGATGCAGGCGATTCTTGACCACCTGAAAAAGGTCGTCCGGCCCGCCCTGCGCGGTTATGTGGCGGCCGACCGCGTCTTCACGGAAGCGCAGAAGGCCGGCGCCGGCGTCGAGGAGGCCAAGGCGGCCGCAATGCTGGCAGGACGGCAGGCGGCGATCGAACTCCACCACCTATCCGACTTCGTCGTAAACAATCCGGCACCGGGCGCGACCTTCCCGGATCTCGCCGGCGCACGGGCCGCGGTGCAGTCACACCTGATCTTCCTGCGCGAACCAAGGGCACCGTACGTCGACGACGTGGTCCTGCTGCGGGATGTGGCCGACGCCTTCAAGCACCACAAGCTCGATCGTAGGAACGCCACCGTCGACGGCGCCGACGCGATCGTGATGACAGGCACGGGCTGGGGAAAGCTGAGATACGGCGAAGGCAAGTGGGGCGGCGTCGAGCAGGTCATCGTCGAGCGCAAGGACGGCTCGCAACGCGCGCTGTCGTCCGTGATGCAGAACGTGTTCGACGCCTGGCTGACGGTGCTGGGCGAGCCGCTGCCACCTATAAACGACTATTGAGATGGGCCGCCGGCTGACGAGAATCCTCGCGTCGCTCGGCCTTGCATGGTGCGCTCCGAAGATGCCCGAAAAGAAGTCCTACGTCCCGCCGACGCCTCCGGACATCCAGAAGGAGATCGAGATTTTCCGGAAGGAGGAGGAGGCCGCGCAGCAAACCTTCTTCGCCTACATCGGGATCCGCGATCTTCTCTCCCAGCGCCCAGACGTCCTCGCGGCCGTTAACAGGAATTCGATGTTCTGGCTGACGACCAACCACGCGCTGTTCGTGTCGACGTTCATCTGGCTCGGCCGCATCTTCGATACGAAATCCGCGCACAACGTCGGCTTGCTGCTGAAGGCCGTCGAGCAGAACCTGCCAGAGCTCGACCGCGAGGCCCTGCGCAAGCGCAAGGAGGAATTCATCACCCCCGCGCAGGCCGCCGACTACGTAAAGGAGAAGCACGACACCGCGATCGATGACGTCCGCGAGCTGCGGAAGCAGGTCCGCGAGTGGCGTAAGATCTATGAGCCGGTCTACGGTGAGGTCCGCGACCACCTCGCGCACAACAAAGGCGCCAAGGACGAACTCGACGCGCTGCTGGCGCGCACCAACATCGACGAGATGAAGCGCATGTTCGCGTTCCTACATGGGCTCCACGAAGCCCTGATCGAACTTTACCTCAACGGCCGCAACCCGCTGCCGCTGCCGGATGTGACGTTCAATCCGCCGCCGGCCAGACCACGCCATCCCGGCGACAAGGCCTATGCCGAGGCGCAGGCGTCGCTGCTCTCGATGGTCGGCGAGTAACTAAACCCTTTTCTTGAAGCTAAGCCTGAGGAAGGGCAATGCCCGTCATCTCGCCGAGACGAGCGATCAGGTGCTCCTGGAATTCCGGATCACTGGCCTCGCCGGCCGGCTGCTCCTGCCGGAGATGATGCCAATACCGGCCGCTCACCATAACGGCGGGATCGTCGCTTACCGCCAGCCAGGCCTGGGTTCGTTGCCCGGTCTCGATGTCGACCGGTGCGCCGGGGCCGCCCATCTTCGTACGCACCCAGCCGGGATCGACGGCATTGCTCAAAACGTCCGGCCAGCGCCGCGCCAACGCAAAAGCCAGCGCCACCGCGTGAAGCTTGCTTTCGGCGTAGGCCTTCGCTGGATCCCAGGTACGCTTCGTCCAATCGAGGTCGGCGAGTGAGCCCTCGCCGCCGCGATGCAGGCCGCTGCTGAGGTAGATCAGGCGACCGGGGCGCTCGATCAGCGCCGTCAGCATGTACGGAGCCAGCGTGTTGATCGCGAGGACCCCGGCGTGCCCCTCGGGTGTCGCGCCGCGGCTTTGCTGCGCGTAGACGCCCGCGTTGTGGATGACCGCATCCATGCGGCCGATGGCGTTGACCTGATCTGCGATGCTCCTGGTTTCAGCGGCGCTGCAGAGATCACCGACGACCACTCCTGCTGCGCGTGACGCGAACTCGCCGAGGGACGCTGCGCGCTCCGCAGACCTGGCGTGCAGCACCACTCGATGGCCCTCCCCCAGAAGCGTCTCGGCGGCGGCGCGACCGAGTCCATCGGTGCTGCCGGTGATGAAGACCAGCGCCATCAGGCCGACTTCCGCTGCGGCCTGGCCGAGGGCTTCTTTGCCGCCGCTTCCTTCGGCTTTTTGCCCTCGATGGGCATCAGCATTTCCTTCTGACCACTCGATGCCCTGCGCGGCTTCTTGGCGGGCTTCTCCGCCTTCGCCGGCGCGGCTTCCTTGCCGACGGAACGGCGCAACGCCTCCATCAGATCGACGACGTTGGTCGCCGCGGGCTTTGACTTCGGCGTGATCGGCTTGCCGGCCCGCTTCTGATTGATGAGCTTGATCAGCGCGGTCTCGTAGTGGTCTTCAAACTTCTCGGGGTCGAAACGGCCGGCCTTTTGGTTCACGATGTGCTTGGCGAGGTCGAGCATGTCCTTCGTGACCTTCACGTCCTGGATCTCGTCGAAGTATTCGGCCTCGTTGCGCACCTCGTATGGGTAGCGCAGCAGCGTGCCGACCAGGCCCTTGTCCATCGGCTCGAGCGCGATGATGTGCTCCCGGTTGGTCAGCACCACCCGCCCGATCGCGACCTTGTTCATCTCGCGGATGGTCTCGCGGATCACGGCGAAGGCATCATGGCCGACCTTGCCGTCCGGCCGGATGTAATAGGGGCGGATGAGATAGCGCGGGTCGATGTCGGCCTTGTCGACGAACTCGTCGATCTCAATGGTGCGCGTGGACTCCAGCGCGACCTCCTCGAGCTCCTCCTTCGTGACTTCGATGAACTGGTCCTTCTCGAGCTGGTAGCCCTTGACGATGTCCTCGTTGGGCACCTCGTCGCCGGTGTCGGCGTCCACCTTGAGATACTTGATGCGGTGGCCGGTCTGCCGGTTGAGCTGGTTGAAGCTGATCTTCTCGCTCTCCGCGGTGGCCGGATAGAGTGCCACCGGGCAGGTCACCAAAGACAGACGCAGGAAGCCTTTCCAGTTGGCGCGGGGGGCCATGAACGCGGTACTCCGAGTGGACCTTGGCTGGATTCAAGACGAACGAAGGTTCATGGTTCCGACATGCCGCGGGCCCGAATTTGCGACATCTATGTCGACCCGACACCCGTGCGAAGGCGTCCGGCACCCTTCGAGACCGGAAAAGCGCCTGCCGTTCGCCTGAATCTTCTATTCAGCGCGACCTGATCCTAGCTATGGGAACCGGCCCACCATCATCTGGCTGACAGATGGTGAGATAGCGACAACGCGCCCCCTGGAAAGTCACAAATGTCTCACGTCACCCGCGATAAGCCGAACTTCGCCTGGCCCCGGTTCTGGGTACCTTTGGGCGGTCCGATCGACATCTCGGATTCCGGCTTTCTGAGCGATCCTGCCGGCTCCGGCGACCCGGACGCGCCGCGGACGCTCGAAGCCTTGGCAGGCTGGCGCTCGCTCGCGCTTCTGGGCGAGCCCGGCATCGGGAAGTCCACGACGCTTAAGGAGGAGTCAGACCGCATCGAGAGGTCGGCGCGGGAGGGCGTGCTTCAATCCTGCTATTTCGACCTCCGCACGTTCTCCAGCGAGGCGCTTCTGGTTCAGAGAGTGTTTGAGAACGAGAAGATGACCCGTTGGAAGCAGGACCGCTCGCACCTCGTTCTGCATCTCGACAGCCTGGACGAGGCGCTTCTGCGCATCGAAACCGTCGCAAATCTCATCGCCGCCGAGCTGCCGGGCCTTCCCGTCGACCGCCTCTCGATCCGCATCGCCTGCCGCACTGCGGTCTGGCCGGCCGAGACGCTGGGCGCGGCGTTGGAGGACCTGTGGCCGGAAGCGGCTGTCACTCTCGAGCTCGCTCCGCTGCGCCGGCAAGACATCTTCAACGCCCTGGACGCGGAAGAGATTCCGTCCGAAGGCTTCATGAGGGCGCTGTTCTCCGCCCACGCCATCCCATTCGCTATCAAGCCCCTCACGTTGAGGCTGCTGTTGGCGATCTACCGGCAGCACGGTAGTCTCCCCGAGAGCAGCAGGGAGCTATACAAGCTCGGTTGCCTCGCCCTGTGCGAGGAAAGCAACAAGAGCCGGCGCGACACCGGGCGCCGCGGCCGACTTAACGCCGCCCAGCGAATGCGTCTCGCTGGGCGGATCGCGGCGGCGACCATCCTGGGAAACCAGTTCGCCGTCTGGACCGGCATGGAAAGCCAGTGTCCGAGTGAGGACATTCCCGTGTCCGCGTTGGCGGGCAGCGAGGAGACCGGCGACTTCGCGACGTTCGCATGCACGGATGACAACGTGCGTGAAACGCTCGACACGGGTCTGTTCGGCTCGCACGGCGAACAGCGGCTGGGCTGGGCCCATCGCGGATACGGGGAGTTTCTGGCTGCGATCTATCTCCACGCCCGCGGCGTTCCGGCCGCGACGATATTGAAGGCGGTCCGGCATCCGAGCGGCGGTCTTTACCCGCAGCTGTCGAACTTCGCGGCGTGGGCCGCCTCTCTCGACACCGATGTGCGCTCCGCGCTGATCACCGAGGATCCGGTCGCACTGCTCGCGGGCGATGTCTCCGGGCTCGACGACGAAACCAAGCAGGCGATCCTCCGGTCCCTGTTCGGCGCCGTGCAGAACAAGCGGGTCACTGACTCCGTGTACAAGCATGCGGAAATCTTCAGCAAGCTACGGCACGCCGATCTGGCGGAAGATCTGCGGCCGGTCGTCGTCAACCCGCATTTCGACGTGAGCACCCGCCGCCTCGCCCTGCTGATCGCGGATCGGTGCCGCGTCACAGAGCTCAGGGCGGAGCTTCTGCAGTTGGCATTTGACGCGGCCGAGCATCCTCAGATCCGCGGGGGCGCCATCGCTGCGCTGAAGCCCTGTCTCGACGCCGACGTCGCCCGGCAGCTGCTGCCGCTCGCCCAGGGCGCCGCAGACGCGGAGGACTCGCATCACGAAATCAAGGGCGACGCGCTGCGCTTGCTTTGGCCGGACCACGTTTCGGCCGAGCAGCTGTTTCCGCTGCTGACGCCCTCCGACGACCACTTCGTCGGCGCATACGCGCACTTCCTCCGCGCCCTTCCGGAGACGTTGAAGGCGCGAGATCTCATGCCGGCTCTGCAGTGGGCCACCCTGCTCGTCGCGGCAGGCGACCAGAGAGAAAACCATCATCTGCGGTCGTTGGCCGACGAGATCATGTTCAAGGCATGGCCGATCTTCGACGCCGAAGGCCTCACGGAAGTGTTCGTCGACCACGTCGCGGCCCGACTGCGCGATCACCGCCCGCTCTTGCTGGGCCTCGACCGAAAGGCGCAGAGGGAATTCCTGCTCTCGCTGCGGGAAGATGCTCCCCGCCGCAGGACGTTTCTCCGCGCGCTCAGCGGGAGGCAGCTCCGTCCAATCGACGTGTTCCTATTCAAGAGAGCCGAATTCGTCCAGTCGGCGGATCTCGAATGGCTGCTGTCGACGGCGCCGGGAGGCGCGGAGGAAGAGCCGGGCGTTGACGTCGAAACGCTCTTCAACATGATCGATGCGGTGTTCGACGACGAGAAGACCGACCATGTCGAGGCGCTCCACGCCGCCATGCAGCGGTCGCCGTCGGTGCATACGCGCTACGGCACCCGGTTCGATGCGGTGCCGCTGGATTCGCCGATGAGGGACGATTGGCTGGCGCGGCAAGCGCAATGGCGCGCTCTGGAGGACGGCCTGCCTCCGCCGATCGAAAACGACCCGGCCGGGAGGATCAGGCTGCTCCTGGCAGAGGCGGAGTCTGGCCGATGGGAAGCATGGTGGCAGATGACCTGCTTCCTCGCCGTGACCCCGAAGAGCCGCGGGTTCGGCGACGAGACCGACTATCTCATCGTCGACACGCCAGGCTGGAACGAAGCCGACCAGGGCGTCCGCGACCGGATCGTCGCCGGCGCGCTCCCCTATCTGACATCGGCCGATACGAGGGTTGACGAATGGCTCGGACAATGGCCGATGCCGATCCTGCGGCAAGCAGTCGCCGGCGTTCGAGCGTTTCTGGTCCTCAAGGAATGGTCGCCCGAGCGGTACGCGCGAATCGAAGACGCGATTTGGCGCAAGTGGGCGCCGGTGATCGTGGGCCTGCCTCGCAGCAACGATGCAAAGGGAGGTCCGGATCTGGACGTCGTCCTCTCCGAAGCCCTCGACCGCGCGCCGGAAGAGTTCGTCGCGGCGGTCCGCACGATCATCCGTCTCGAGCGCGAGGAGGTCCGCAAGCCCGGCAACGAGAGGAGCCGCTCGTTCTTCACGATCCTCGATCACTTGCCCGGATGCTGGAGCAACGATCGTCTGCGCGACGCGATCTCGGCCGAACTTCGCGATCCGGACAACACGCCCGCAGAATACGCCGCGCTGCTCGATGCCCTCCTGGAGGCCGGTGTCGATTCCGCGCTCGATCACTCCCTTGCCCTCCTCGCCGGAGCCGACGCCACCACCCGCGAACGGGACGTGGCGGTCGTGGACGTGCTGCTCCGCCGCGCGCCGGCACGCGCATGGCCGACCATCAGAGTGCTCATGCAAGCCGACGACGAGCTCGCCCGCATGCTGGTGGTCCGGGTAGCATTGCATTTCGACTTCGGCACGCCCTTCTACAGGCACTTCGACGAACACGACGTCGCCGCCCTCTACCGTCTTGTCGCCCGCCTCTATCCGCCGACCGGAAAAGGCGAAGAACGCCGCAATGGCTTCATGAGCGCATGGGACTCGATCGCCTATCTTCGCGACGGCCTTCCTCGGCACCTCGCGACGATGGGCACGGAAACGGCCGTCAGGCTCCTGGGCGACCTGAACGCCGAGCATCCGCAGCTGACGCAGCTTGCCTACGACCTCACGCTGGCCGAGAGGGCCATGCGCCTGAAGACGTGGTCCCCGCCCACTCCCAACGAAGTTCTCGCGTTCGCCGACGACCCGTCCCTCAAGTTGGTGAACTCCGCGGCAGACCTCGGCGCGATCCTCGTCGAGGCGCTCGCGAATTACGCGGACGCGCTGCACGGCGCGCAGACGCCTGTGCGCGACCTATGGGACCGACAGGGCGGCAAGAAGAAGGAAGTCTACCGTCCCATCGACGAGAACGGTTTCACGGACGTGATCGCGCGATTTCTCCGGACCGAACTCGGGACCAAGGGTGTATTCGCGAACCGCGAGGTTGAAGTCGGTCGCGTCCCTGGAGCTCCGGTCGGGCGCCGCACCGACATCCTCGTCAACGCGGTCCGCCGCCGGCCCAACGGCAGAACGTACGACGCGCTCACAGCGGTCATCGAGACGAAGGGCTGCTGGAACGACGAACTGTTCACCGCGATCGACGAGCAGCTGTTCCGGGACTACATGGTGCGGCTTCGCTCGCAGACGGGCATCTATCTGGTCGGCTGGTTCGAGACGGACAAGTGGGACACTACCGACTACCGCCGCGGGCAGGTTCCGAAGATGTCAGTCCCGGACGTGAGAGCGGAGCTCGAAAAGCAGGCCGCTAGATTGCCCGACGGCATTATCGTCCATCCTGTCGTCATCGAATGTCGCGCGCCATCTTGAAGGTCGGGAATCCGAAAGTTGTAGTGTTTCGACCGACGTTACCCGCAGCACAACTGGATCGCGTCGGCAGGCGCGAAAAGGCCTTGAATTGTCCAAATTTCCGATACCTTGCGACCCGCGACGCCGGTATGGTGCAGCTCTGAAGGGCCACCGGAATCCTTGTTCGAGAAGCGATGTTTCAGGACACTATCAGCCTGGCCGCGATGGCCGAGACCCTCGCCCGATCGCCTGACTACCGGGTACTGCGGCGTCTAGTGCCGCGCCCCCTGTCCGCGCCCCTCGTCGGACAGGAGACTAGGACCGGCATTCTGCTTGACACCGAGACCACCGGCCTCGATCACCGCAAGGACGAGCTCATCGAACTCGGCATGGTCAAGTTCGACTACACCTCGGACGGCCGCATCGTCGGCGTGAGGGATGTCTTCTCCGCTTACAACGAGCCCAGCGGTCCCATCTCGGCCGAGGTGACGGCGCTGACCGGTATCACCGACGAGATGGTGGCGGGTCATAGAATTGATGAGGCCGAGGTGAAGGCCTTCGTCGAGGGCGCGGTGATCGCGATCGCTCACAACGCGGGCTTCGATCGAAAATTCGCCGAGCGATCCTGGTCGATCTTCGAGCGGATGGCTTGGGGCTGCAGCATGACCGAGGTCGACTGGCGAGCGCACGGCTTCTCCGGGGGTCAGCTGGGCTATCTGCTGAACGGTGCCGGGCTCTTCCACCAGGCCCACAGGGCCGTCGACGACTGCCATGCGCTGCTCGAGGTTCTGGATTTCGCGCTGCCGACGACTGGCGCGTCGGCGCTGGCGCTCCTGCTCGAGACCGCCCGTAAGCCGACGGTGCGGGTATGGGCCGAGCAGTCGCCGTTCGAACTCAAGGAATCGCTGAAGAAGCGCGGCTATCGTTGGAACGACGGTACGGACGGTCGACCCAAGTCCTGGTACATGGACGTCTGCGAGAGCGCGATCGACGACGAACTCGCATTCTTGAAGGCGGAGATCTATCTCCGCGACGTGGAGCCGAGGATTCAGATACTGACGGCTTTCACGCGGTTCTCTGCGAGGATGTGAGCGCGGCCTACTACGCCTCCATTCTATCCGCCCTCGATCTGCTCGCAGCCCGCTACTCGGGGTGATAAGCTCGCGCGACGCAATCTTGAGAAGGCCGCGCAGTTGACCGTGCTCGTCGAGGCGAAAAAGTTCACCGGCAGGTTCTCGGCGTTGAACGGAACGAACACGCTTCCCGCCACTCGCGCGGACATCATCCGATCGCTGATCACCGTCGGCTATCCGAGCCGGAAGGTGGCCGTGAGGACTGTCGGGTTCTGGCGGGAACGGATGCTGCTCGCGATGGCTACGGGCTATCTGACGCCGAACCTGCGAACGACGCGATATTTCAGAAGTCTCGAGCAGACGGAAAAGGTAGGCGTTTCCTTCCTGCTCGGGGAGGCGTTCACGCACTGGTATGCCCAGCGTCACATGAACATCGAGTACCTCGTACACGTCGCCGGCGTCCGCGGCTGCGAATGGGTTACGCCTAAAAAGACAATGAAGCCTAAGGCAGGTGCCGCGACTCCCACACCGAAATCCCGTCCCGATTTCATCGGCATCCACCGGACCGAGAGGCACGTCTTCGAAAGCAAAGGCCGTCAACGACATCCGAGCACAAGCGCTGAAGCCAAAGCCCTCGGACAGCTGTCGACCCTGACTTCGGTGAACGGCAAGAGGCCGGTGACGCGCTGCGCGACCTTCTTCATGTTGAAGGCGTCTGGAGCCGAGGGGAAAGTCATCGATCCGCCCGCGGATGGGCACCGGATCGGTGTCGAGTTCGACGAACGGGACGCGATAGCGAAGGCCTACTCGTTCTTCCTCGACAATCCCGTCGCGGAACTACCGGGCGACATCGCACCTGGATACGTGGGACGCGAAATCGAGGAGGGCGTCTTCTTCGGGCTCGACGAGAAGGTGTTCAAGGCCATCGCGGAACGCCCGACCTCGGCACCGGCGCGCAGAGCCCGGGTCAGGGAGATATTTTCGATCCTTTCCGCGCGTGAACAGCAGTACGAGACCCGAAGAGACGACGACGCATCTCCGGGGCGAGACGGCACCCTTTTCGTCGATCGACGTCCTCCGAACGAACGCGGCTAGGCCGCTCCAGCAAGTCTCTCGCCCAAGCGGCGGGCTTTGGTTGCCGGAAGGCGGTCTTACGGCACTGGCCTATTGCGACCGTAGTGATATTCCAGCAGCGGATTGCCCGAATTGGTCGTCACGCGGGAGTTTATTCGCTTGGCGAAATCCGCCAGATCGGTGACGCCGATCAGAACGGTCGAGAGTTGACCCACGCTCAGGAAGGCCGCATCCAGCAAAGACTTCCGGGCAGGTCTACCGACAGCGGACAGTTTGGCCAGCTCGTCGCCTATCTTAGACATGACGTCCTTCAATTTCGACTTTCTCGATCGCCGCAGCGTGTCCGCCAACGCCCAGAAGAACTTGTCGTCGTGCAGCGTCCCGTGGTCGAGAAGCGTCACGCTCAACCTCACGATTTCCCTATCCCGGAAATCGAGACGGCGACCGTCCTCGAAAACTATCCGGCCGTTCGTTCGCAGCAACCGTTCGTGCTGGAGGCACTGGGACTGAGCATTCAGGACGCCGGCGACGTAGACCTCCAGCGCCGCTCCGGGCGCGCCTGCCATCGTCGCCCGGGTCAATGCCTTCGCCTTGCACTCCAGGAAGACGACATGCGTTTCGCTTTCGAAGACGAGGTCGCATTCGCCGGCGTCGGGCTTGTTGACGTTGTATTTGGCGCCGGCGAACGTCGGCGGCAGACCGGCGAGGTCGAACATCGCCAGGATCACCCGTTCCGTGCCGTCACCGGCCAGGTGCTTGACTTCGGATTTGCTGAGGACCGGACGGATGGCGGTTACCGCGGCCTCGTAGAAGGCGGGGCCGGCGAGGGACGCAAGCGGGACCACGAAGGTGCCGTCGCGCCCTTCGATCAACGGCTTGAACATCAGGTCGGCCGATTGCGCAGCGAGAGGTGAGGCGTAGCCGGCATTTACCTGGCCCGTCGCGTGGACGAAGTGCGGGAGCAGCACGTCGAGCTGGGCATCCGACAAACCCGTAATCTTCAGATCGGTCCGGGTCAGCTTCGCCGGATCCGTCTTCGTCCTCGCGAGGACGGCCTCGCAGAGCTTCACGATGTCAGCTACCGTCCATCCTCGGGCTTTCGCGAGCCGGTCATCGTATGCCGCTCCGAAGAAATGCCTGAGCATGAACGGGGCGAAGAAGAGCGACCATTGTCTGAGCCCGAACAGGTGGTCGTAAAGTCCGACTTCGCGAAGTTGCGCATCGAGCCGCCTCGGCGCCAGATTGATAGTCCAGAACCGGTTCTGCGGCTCGACGTCCAACGCAGAGACAAGATCGCGCGCAAGCGATACGGCTTCCTTCCAATTGGCAGCGGGATCAGTCGCGGTGACGGGGTTATCGGGCAGCTGCGCCGCCAGTTGCACCATGAAGCCATAAGGAAACGAGGCAGGGCGCCCTGTCGCGCTGTAGTGCCGACCGAGGAGGTACTGATCGAAGTCGTAGACGCAGTCTCTCCTCATCTGGCCTGCAAGTTGATTGAAGACCGTCGTGAGACCGATGGGGCCCCATAACTCGGATATTTTCGACGTCGCCTTGGCCAACTGGCTCGGCGACATCCAAGGGCGCCCATACTTCACCGAGACCTTGTATCCCGCCGCGTGAAGCCTGCCGATCGCAGCCGCGACGGCCTCATGACGCGGATCATGCTTCAAGAAAGCGCCTACCACGACAAGCGCACGGCCGATCGTGACGACTTCCTGCCACACCGGATCATCCGGCGTCGGCACTGACGAGTTGGCCTGCAGGCAGGCGAGGATCGTTATCAGGGGCGCTGCGCGATCCAGCGGTATGGCGCCCAGCGCATGTTCGAACAGGAAAGCACCAGCGACGGCCCGTAGATCGTGTGTGTCGAAGCCCGTGCTTCGATCCGTCGCCATGAGCGGTCGAAGACGCTCGTAGAGCGCATCCCGTTGACCGCCGACCGCGGGAGAGCCGAACCGCTTGTCGACATCGGCAAGTGTGTCGAGCTTGACCGCACGTTCAGATGAGCGGAACGCGTCTCGTAACCGAGCGACCGCCTTGTCCGTAAGTTGCCAACGTTGTCGAATGCCGAGGCGGTTATTTTGCACGCGTTCCATTCCCTCGCGCCAACCGCCCCGACGATCAGCCAAGCGGTTCGGCCGGCCATGAAGATAGCACAGACGCTGCACCAAGTGCAGATCGGCCAAATTTGTTGACGTGACGCCGCGTTAGCTTCCCGATGGGCAAGTAAAACCGCGCGTCTCGCTCGTGCTGATTTGCCATCGGAAGAGCCCAATTAAAAATCGAGTTTGGAGCTCTTGCGATGGCTTCTACGAATTCCGTTCGCGTCGCTCCATACTGCGCGACGGGGTGTGCGTCAGTGCTGCGGCAGGAAGAACTTCGGACCGCGCACCGGGTAGTGAAACTGCTCCATTGCCGGTACCTCGACGTGGCGCCGAAGGAACGCGAAGTGATCTATGTTACGTGCGAGTGAGATCTTCTTCCGTCGAATGCTGTCTTTTTCCATCGGGCCGAACGGATCGTCGGCGCGATGGACACCGTCATGATAAAAGTCGGCGAAATCCTCGAGGTTCGATAGGTGCCAGGCGAATCCGGTGCCACAGAAGATCAGGCATCCTGGACCGCCTTTTTGGGCCTTCGCGGTAGCTAGGCGGCTTTCGAATTCCAGAGCGTAATCCATGAAGTGGGATCGCGAAGCGAACACGTTGCCATAGATCGCCCCGCCCATCCATTCCTTCTCGACTTGGAAGTTGACGTTCTCTGGGTGGTATCGACTGCGATCGAGAAACTTGCGCCAGGCATCGTCGGTGTCCGCCGTCCGGGGGCGGACCGTCTTGACCTCGATGTACAGATTGTCGTCGCCACGATCGACGACGAAGTCGATCCGGCGGCCGTCCGGGAGTTCGGGTTCGTAAGTGATCGGTCCCGTCACCGTCGGGTCGTCGATCAGGAGTTTGGCGACGGCAAGCTCGTTGATCCGCTCGGTCAGAGCGCGATCGTCGCCTTTAGGATCGTTGCGACAGGCCTCGACGGCCTCCTCGAACTGAGCCCATAGCGCGTCTCCGCGGATGATGCCCGCAAGGATCGGCTCCCGATAGAGGGCGCGTACGGCGTCGGCCATCTTTTCGAGTTCGGTGGCGAGGCGCACGACACGGACTAGATGCCTCACCGCCGAGATCATCCCGCGGATTTCAGGCGTGTCGGCGCGCTCGACGACCCTGCCGATGCGGTTGAGGCCCAGTCCTACCAGTGTCAGACGTTGCTTGTGGTGCCGCCGGATGGGGCTCGCTACCTGCTCGATGGCTAGGAACGTCCTGTTCATGGCGTTCGTGAATCCGTTGAAATCGAAAGGCGGCGCCGGACCGTCCAAATCCTGTCAAGGTGGCAAGCGCCGCGGATACTAATTATGGTTGATCGCGCCGGCAAATCCGGGCTGAGTCCGGAGCTACGGTCGCTTCGACGTGCCGACGATGGGGACGGGAGCGTGCTTCGTCGAGGGTTTCGCGGGGCAGAAGCGAAACCGCCAGCCAGAACGAAGGGAATCGGAATGGTCCGGACGGTCGTTATCCCCACTGCCGGCGTCAGCGACGCCATGGCCGAGTCTCCGGGCAGCGTGAAATCCGGATAGTCCGCCGGCGCCGGCGTCCGGCTTTGGGGCGTGCCTTGTTACCAGTCGAGACCGGGAAAGGTGGGTACGTCCTCACATGCCACGGAATGAACGGGGTATACGGCGCTCTCCTGGATGCCATCGTCGCCAGGTGGCCCGACGAAGCCGCCGGATGAAATTCTACCGCTCCCGAATGCCTCGCAGACCGGTCAAATTCCTCCGTGGTGACCTTACCCGGAATGTGCTAACCGTCAGCGCGAGGCGCCTCCCAAGAGTGCCACACAAAAACAGATCACCGGGCCGAAAACTTCAATAAAATCAATAATTGATAGGATTGCTGTAACAGTTCAATCCTGTCTGGCAGCACCATTCCCTGGGTCAAATCACACGTGAAGTAGCCTTCTCGCGGCATGAGATGCCCGAGTTTTGCTTTTTCCGTAGCCCTCCTCTGTGAAGAGGGCGCAGGGAAGACCGGGTGCCGGCTGGCACCCGCGGTCTGCTGCGCAAGATGTAGCGCAAAGAGACCGCACAGCAGCATACAGGTGACGCCGAACACTCGGCCTTCCCTGCGCAGTGGGTTGACGGCTTATGCCGCGCTCTCCCCGGCGACGAGTTCCTTTTTGTCACCGTCGCCTTGCGAATTGGCGATGGCCGAAGACCCGGTTGAGCCCCGATCCATCTCCGCAAGGCTTGACCGTAGCAACGACGGCCAGGACCACACGATTTTGCCGTACGCAGCGATCCGGCTTTGCCAAGAGGCTTCGCCGGACACAGGCGCCGTTCGTCCGCACGCTAGACAAGACCTCACGAGGTTCATCTCGCCCTGGTCCGCCTTCGTGCCCGACGCTGCCGCGTCCACCACCCCCCGATCCACGTTCGTTACGACGGACGATCGCCCCTCTCCCTGGACCGGGATGGCGGATTGATACTGCGATTCCGAATTTCGGTAAAGTGGAATATTTTTGCGAGGGGGGTTGACGGGATTTTGCCGGAGGCGGGTGTGTTGCCCGACGGGTCTCCCTTGGCTGCGCCTACTCCTTTCGCCATTATCGGTGGATCCAAGTCGCAATCCTGGGACAGGAATTTCTCAGCGCACTGCGAGCAACAAGAATTCGACAATCTGGAATAGACGAAATGGCGTGGGAAAAGATCGTCAAGCGAATTGGGGTGGGTTGTTGCCCAGAATGTCAAACCCCTGGCTTTGACTATCAAGAAGGTGCAGATCCTCACGACGACGAAAGAGCCGCGGTTCTATGTCCGAACTGTGGATGGAAGGGGATGCTTGGCCAAATGCGAATCATCCCGGAGCCGGGCACAAAATGGGGCGTCGCAAAAAATGAGTGACGTGAAACGAACGTCATTGATCGCCCTGCTCGCGCGATGGTGGGCTTCACGCTTTGTGGAGCCGTTCTCGGATTCGCTGCTATGCTGATCGGAACCTCGTTTCTGAGTCGCGTACAGGGAGGCATTCACAGCGATTGGACGCTCGTTGTGCTCATTGGTATCCTCGTTTGCTTTGCTCTGGGTGGAGTTGCAGGGGCCAAAGGAGCCACCCGCCTTGTCAAGTCCTGGCGCAGCTAAGGCCTTGTTCGGTGGCCAAGCATGCATGATGGGTTTCGCAAGTGCTCTATCCATCCTACGCGAGCTTAAGACCAAGAAAAGGGGAGAGGCATGCTTGGGAACGCGAAGGTGGCAACCCGGCTTCCAGCCAAAGACCTGGATCGGGCGCGAGCGTTCTATTCGGAAAAACTCGGGCTCGAGCCGGTCGAACAGCGCGACGGTGGACTCCGTTACGTCTGTGCGAATGGCGAGTTTGCGATATTCATCTCAGCCGGACTGCCATTCGGCACGCACACACAGATGGGCTGGGAAGTTGAGGATATCGAGGCAACGGTGCGCGAGCTTCGCGTGCGGGGAGTCGAGTTCGAGGAATATGACCTACCCGGCTTGAAGACCGTTGATGGGATTGCCGCGATTACCGGGAATTACCCCAGCAAGGGTGTCGGTGAGCGGGGCGCGTGGTTCCGCGACAGCGAAGGTAACTTGCTGGGAATCGGGCAGCCGATTCGATCTTGACGAGCAGCCGGGTCGCTCGTGTGCTCGACATGCGGACGGCCGCCGCCAACCATCGCGGCCTTGCGGCGGTGACGAAACATGATGGGCTTCGCAAGTGCTCCACCCACCTACGCATTATCACTTGATCACTTGTCGTCACCCATCTGATGCGCCGCAAAGCGATCGTCGCTGCGGCGCAGCCGTCGGCATAGCTCACGATTGATGTTCTGCAGGACGATCACATAGGCGTGGATGTCGGCCTTGTAGCAGGCGTAGAGCTTCTGGGCGGTCAACTCATAGAGCACCGTCGGGCTCTCCGCGACCACTGTGGCAGAACGATTTTGCATTTCGATCAGCGTCATCTCGCCGAAGAAATCGCCGGGCTCCAGAACGGAAATCGGGATGGCGTTGCCCGCATTCGCCCGCTTGCTCACCGCCAGCCGGCCGGACTTGACGATGAACAGCGAGCGTCCGGGCTCGCCCTCCGTCACGACGGTTGCTCCGGTATCAAATCGGCACTCGACCAGCATCGACATCAGGAGGTCGAGACTTTGATCCGGGATACCGCCGAAGAACGGTGTGGCGAGCAGGAACGCTTTCAGGTCGGGGACACTGACGGCCATCGCGGAAGGTTACGCCCGGTCGCTGACTGCGGCAAGCGGAGTAGCCTGCTCCGTCATTGCGAGCGTAGCGAAGCAATCCAGAATCTTTCCGCGGAGGGACTCTGGATTGCTTCGTCGCAAGTGCTCCTCGCAATGACGAGTTGAGAGCGCTTCGCCTCTTGAGCCCAGTGAGCTACTGCCGCGCGACACTTTCCCCCCGCAGCGCCCTTCGCTTTCGCCACACTTGCAGGTCAATCATGACCTTCACGGTTGCCACGAGGATCAACACGCACAGCGCCGCCTTCGAGACTGTCTCCATAGTCCCCTCGATCAGCAGGCAATGGACGACGCTGCCTGCGACGATGATGATCGCGAGCGGAATATGGACGATGCGCCAGGTGCGCAGCCGCAATCCCAAGCGCCGGCGTAGCAGCGCGAGAAGCGCGACGGTGAAGATGGCCCACATCGCGGTCACGCCGAAGGGGGAGAACGGCGTCGGTGACGTATAGGTCAGGGCGTCGATCATGTCGGGCGGGCTGGTGATCCAGAGGCCGGCGACATGGATCACGACCGCCAGAGCGAGCGCGCCGCCGATCCAGTGATGGGCGCGCCGGCCGCGATAGGCCGACAGTCCCGGCAGATATCCGCCGATCAGCAGGGGCTGAACGAGCACGAGTCCCAGCGCGATGATCCCTGCGAATCCGGCCAGGATGTAGACCGGGCCGCGCCATGCGAGCTGCTCGCTTCCGGCAGCGAGCGCGATCGGCACGCCGATGGCCAAGGCAAGGGCGACCCAGATCAGGCTCGCCCGGGCCGGTCGCCGCCCCTTCATCTCCAATGCGATCAGGCCGGCTGAAGGACGAAGTGCGCCTCGAGGCTGGTTTCCTTTGCGCTCCGCATCACCGGTCGCAGGAAAACGGTTTTGAATTCACCGCTGTCATAGGCGAGATGGCCATGCGGCTGGCCGAAGATGGGAATGATCTGCGGCATCTCGAGCCGGAACTTGCCGTCCTTGTCGGTGAGCGTGGCGCCATGACTCTGCGGCTCGTGCTCCTGGCCTTCGGTGGTGTGTGCCCAGATCTGGATGCGCTGCCCGGCCAGTGGCGCCCCGTCGCCGGCGCGGCGCACGGTGCCGCTCATCCAGAAGCCGCCCTTGCCGATCCGCTCCACGACCGCCGCGCCCTTGCGGTAATTGTTCGCCCCGCCCGACATCGTCTCGGTCGGTGCGAGGCCGTCCGCGCGGGCAGGCAGCAGCAGGCTGGAGGTTCCGGCTGCCAGGATGGAACCGCCGGCGACGAGGAGGTTGCGGCGACTGAGTACGACCGAGGTCATGTCATTCCTCCTTGCGACGGCGCGATTGGCGACCAGACGATTTTCTGCACTGAGGTTACAACAACCAGCGCGAGGTGCCCAGTGGAGGCGAGGCGCATGATCGGTCGCAATGACGGTGTTGTGAACGGGGGTGCAGGCCGCTCGCACACGCCATCAATGATCGTCTTCTTCCTTCACCAGCGTCAACAAGCGAAGCGTCAGGAACGTGAATACGGCGACCGTCACCGCGACATCGTAAGCGCCGAGCCCGACGGAGACGCCGATGGCGCCGGTCGCCCAGAGGCTCGCGGCAGTCGCGGTGCCCTGCACCGAAGTCCCCTGCTTGAGAATAGCGCCACCGCCGATGAAGCCGATGCCGGTGATAAGGCCCTCGATCACTTTTGCCATGCCGTCAGGCGAATGCACGAGCAGGCTTTCGCTGGCCTGCACGAAGCCGCAGCTTGCCATTGCGACCAGCGGAAAGGTGCGCAAGCCCGCGCTTCGCGCCCGCTTCTCGCGGTCCCAACCAATGGGAACGGCGAGCGCGAAGGCCGCAGCCAGCGCAACGACATGAACGCCGATGTTGAATCTGTCCAAAGAAAGGCCCCGAAACGAAAATCGTCGCCATCGATCAAGCCGGCCGGCAACGCCGCAATGCGGCCCGCGGTTTCAGTGCAGGCGCATTTGCCGCATGCGTCAGCAGCAAGGACTTCGCCTCCGCGTAAGGGAGGCGGCGCAGCATCATGATCGTTTCGGCTGGTATTCCTGCGGCCGGCCCCTACATGTCGAGTTCACTTTCCCATCGCACGCTCCATCCGGACCCGCCCATGATCCCCTTCTCCGTGCTCGACCTCGCGCCCATCCGCCAAGGCGGCGATGCGTCGCAGGCGTTCCGCAATTCGCTCGATCTGGCCCGGCACGCCGAAGGCTGGGGCTACAAGCGGTTCTGGCTGGCCGAGCATCACAACATGACGGGTATCGCGAGCGCGGCGACGTCGGTGGTGATCGGGCATGTCGCGGGCGGCACCAAAACCATCCGGGTCGGATCCGGCGGGATCATGCTGCCGAACCATTCGCCGCTCGTCATCGCCGAGCAGTTCGGCACGCTGGCCTCGCTCTATCCCGGGCGGATCGATCTTGGGCTCGGCCGCGCGCCCGGCACCGACCAGTTCACCGCACGGGCCCTGCGGCGCGACCTCGCCACCAGTTCCGAAAATTTTCCGCAGGACGTGCTGGAGCTGCAGGCGCTGCTCGGCGATGTGCAGCCGAACCAGACCATCCGCGCCGTGCCGGGCATGGGGACGAAGGTGCCGCTGTGGATCCTGGGCTCCAGCACCTTTGGCGCGCAGCTCGCGGGCATGCTCGGTTTGCCGTTCGCGTTCGCCTCGCATTTCGCGCCGCAAATGATGATGCCGGCACTGCGGGAGTATCGGGCGCGGTTCGAACCCTCGGCACAGCTCGACAAGCCCTATGCGATGGTCGGCGTCAACGTGTTTGCCGCCGATAGCGACGCGGACGCGCAGCGCATGTTCTCCTCGCTGCAGCAGCAGTTCATCAATCTGCGCCGCGGCACGCCCGGCCCGCTGCCGCCGCCCGTCGACGACATGGACGCGCTGTGGTCGCCGGCCGAGAAGGCGATGGTCGGGCAGTCGCTATCCTGCTCGGCGGTCGGCTCGCCTGCCGTGGTGGAAGAGAAGCTGAAAGCGCTGATCGCGGAGACTGGCGCGGACGAACTGATGACGACGGGGCAGATCTACGACCACGCCGCGCGGCTGCGCTCGTTCGAGATCGCGGCTGGGGTAAGGGATCGGCTGGCGGGGTGAGCGCAGAGTCTGCCGCGGCCGACTTGGCGATGGCGCGTTCGTCATTGCGAGCGCAGCGAAGCAATCCAGAGTGCTTCTGCGGAAGCAAGTCTGGATTGCTTCGTCGCTCCGCTCCTCGCAATGACGGGTCGCCCTAATCCGGAAAGCCGAACAGCTTCGCCGGATTGTGTACCAAAATCTTCTCCAGCTCCGTCTGATCGGCTGCGTAGCGGTACATCAACTCCAGCAGATCGGCGTCGTTGGGCGGCTGCTTCACCGAAACCGGATGCGGCCAGTCGCTGGCCCAGACGCAGCGGTCGACGGCGGCCTCGATATAGGCGCGCGCGATCGGGATGACGTCGTCGTAAGGAGCACCGAGCTTCGAGGTCTTCTCTCCGAGCGACAGCATCACCCAGAAATTGCCCTTGGCGAGCAGCTTGAGCATCTTGCGCAGGTTCGGATCGTTCCTGCCGGCTTCCGGATCGGGCCGCGCCATGTGGTCGATCAGCACGGGCACGTCGAGATTCTCGTATTTGGCGACGCTCGAGACGATGCCGTCCTTCTCCGGCTGGATCTTGACGTACCAGCCGAGCTCGCGGATGCGGGCGATGGCGCGGGCAAAATCGGCATCCGACAGCACGGCGCCAAGCTCCTGGCGGAAGCTGAAGCGCGCGCCGCGGACACCTGCATCATGCAGCTTGGCGAGATAGGAATCGTTCGCCTCGGCGAACACCAGCGCGTTGGCGCAGCCGCGATAGTTCGGGCCCATGGCGGCGAGACCGTCGAGCACGACGGCATGATCGGCGCCATAGGTGGTGGTCTGCACGATGATGCCGCGCTCGATGCCGAGCGTCTTGTGCACGCGCAGCGCCGCTTCCCAGGTCGCGGTCGGCATCCGATAGGCAGCACCAGGGCGCTCCGGATATTTGTCGATGGGACCGAGCACGTGAAACTGGCTGTCGACGGTTTTGGGCGGCGGCGCCTTGACCGGGCGGCGCGGATTCGGGTCGAACGGCAGATAAGCGGGCATGCGCGAACTCCTCAGTCGATCATTGCGGTGAAGTCGCACTGCACCAGTGCGCCACCATCCATGTTGTCCATCGGCAGCGCGTGGCGCGCCGGGCGCGAATGCTCGTCCGGAAACATTTTGAGCCACTCGACATTCACGGGCCCGCGATTGCCGCGGTCCTTCAGCCACACCGTCATCTTGATGATGTCGTCGGTGGTGCCGCCGGCGGCCTCAACCGTCGCCTTCATATGCGCGAACATGTTAGCGCATTGCGCGTCGAGACTCTCGGGCATCGCGCCAGCCGCATCGCGGCCGAGGATGACGCCCGACATCACGAGATTGCCGATGCGGCAGGCGTTCGGAATCGGGTTGGCGTGCTTGAAGCTGCCGATATGGATGCTCTTACGCCGCGTGTGACCGGTCATGATGCGCTCCCTCTTGCTTATTGGTTCAGACGAACTGGCACGACACCGAGCCGAACGCGCCGTAGTCGGCATGAAACGTGTCGCCGCGGCGGATGTCGACCGGCCGCGTGAACGATCCCGCCAGTACCACCTCGCCGGCGGCGAGATGCTCGTCATGCGGCGCAAGGCGGTTGGCGAGCCAGGCGATGCCGTTGGCGGGATGATTGAGCACGCCGGCGGCGAGCCCGGTTTCCTCGACCTCGCCGTTGCGGAACAGCAGCGCGCCGATCCAGCGCATGTCCGCGTCCATCGGACGGAACGGCCGGCCGCCGAGCACCAGCGCGGCGTTCGCCGCGTTGTCCGAGATCGTGTCCATGACCTTTCGCGCCTTGCCCGTTTCGGGATCGACGCGGTGCATGCGCGTCTCCAGGATCTCCAGCGCCGGGGTGACGTAGTCGGTGGCGTTGAGCACGTCGAAGATGGTGCAATCGGGCCCGCGTAGCGGCGCCTTCAGCACGAAAGCGAGCTCGACCTCGATTCGCGGCGCGTGAAAGCGGTCGAACGGAATCGGCGTGGCATCGGCATAGAACATGTCGGCGAACAGCACGCCGTAGTCAGGTTCGGAAATGCCGACCGCGTTCTGCATCGCCTTCGAGGTCAGGCCGATCTTGTGGCCCTTGATGACCCGGCCGCGACTGATCTGAAGTTTGGTCCAGGCGCGCTGAACGGCGTAGGCATCCTCGATGCTGAAATCGGGATAGTCTTTGGTGAACATCGTGATCAGCGTCTTGGTGCGCTCGGCCTCGTCGAGGCGCGCGGCAAGGCGTTCAATCGTGGGAGTATCCAACATGGCTTAACTCTCCACGGCCACGGTATTGCGCAGCACGCCGATGCGGCTGGATTCGACCTCGACCACGTCGCCAACTTTGAGCCAGCGCGGCGGGTCGAAGCGGGCGCCCGCCCCTGTCGGCGTGCCCGTGACGATCATGTCGCCGGGCTTGAGAGTGGCGAAGGTGGAGAGATAGGAAATCAGAAAGTCGAACGGGAACATCAGCCGTTCGGTGGTGTCCTGCTGCCGCACTTCGCCGTTGACGCGCGTGACGATGTCATGGGGGCCGCGCGGGTCGAGCTCATCCGACGTGACGATCCAGGGACCGATGCTGCCGGAGCGATCGAAATTCTTGCCCTGCGTGACATTGAACTTGCCGTGGCGCAGCCAGTCGCGGATCGTGCCCTCGTTGCACAAGGTCATGCCGAAGATGTGCGCCCAGGCCTTTTCGCGCGGGATGTGGCGGCCACCCTGGCCGATCACGATGACGAGCTCGCCTTCGTAATCGAGCTGCTCGGAGACGTGAGGCTTCTCCAGCGGCTGACCGGAGCCCGTCATCGAGGACATGCTGCGCACGAACAGGCTGGGATATTTGGGCAGGTCGGAGCTGTCTTTATACTCCGCATTGCGCTCGGCGTAATTGACGCCGATGCACCAGAGCTTTTCGGGCGCCAGCACCGGCGGAAGCAGCACGAGCTCGTCGAGCGTATGATCCGGCTTTTGTCCGGCGACGGCTTCTTGCGCGTCGGCCAGCGCATTGGCCGCGATCAGCGCCCTCACATCGGAGAAGTCGCGGCCGATCCGCCGGGTCAGATCGACGACACCGCCTTCGATGGCGGCACCGTAGCGCGGCTCTCCGTCCACGAGATAACTTAGGAGTCGCATGGTCGTTCTCCAATGGTCTTGAGGCGCGCGCGGGCAGCGCGTTCAGTCTTTCGATTTGGGAGTCTGGAACACGCCGCGCAGCGTCACGATCTCGCCGAGCCGGGCATAGCGCGGCCCGCCGATGCGCGCGATCGGATCGAGCGCCGCAGTCTCGACCTTGCCGTCGTTCACGAGGCCGTCGCGCAGGTGGAACATCACGACCTCGCCCACGATGAGACGGCTGCGGGCGTCGCCGAATTCGAGGCACTGCCGGAAGCGGCATTCCATCGCGACGGGTGCAATGCCAAGACGCGGCACCTTGATGCGCTCGCTCGGGATCGTCTCAAGGCCAAGCTCCGCGACCTCGCTGATCTCGGGCGGATGCTCGACCGATGAGTCGTGCACGGCCTGCATCAGCGGGGTATCGGCGATGTGGATGACGTATTCCTCGGTGTCGAGAATGTTGTGCGCAGTGTCCTTGTAGTCCGCGCCCTTGCGGCCGACGCTGATGGCCAGCATCGGCGGCTTCTGCGAGACGAAGGTGAAGGCGCTGAACGGCGCGAGGTTGAGCACGCCCGCGCGCGACAGGCTCGTCACCCAGGCGATCGGGCGCGGCACCACGATGCCTGTCATCAGCCGGTAGATGCGCTCGGCGCCGAGATCGGTGGGGTCGATCCGCATCGATCAATCCGCCTTGATGTTGGCCTTGCGCACGATCGGAATCCATTTGGCGTCCTCGCGCTCGAGATAGGCCTTGAATTCGTCGGGCGTCATCGCGACGGCTTCGCCGCCGAGCTTCTCGAACTTGTCGACCACGGCGGGATCCTTCAGGATCGCGGTCAGCGCCTCGTGCAGCTTGTCGATCACGGGCGCCGGCGTGCCTGCCGGTGCGAACAGGCCGGTGAAGGTCTGGCCGTCGAAATCCTTGTAGCCGAGCTCGGCGAAGGTCGGGACATCGGGCAGCGACTTCAGGCGGTGCGGGCTGGTGACCGCCAGTGCCCGGAACAGGCCGGCCTTGATGTGCTGCAGGCTGACCGTGAGCTGGTCGAACGCGAACTGCACCTGGCCGCCCAAGAGATCGTTGACCGCGGGCGCATTGCCGCGATAGTGCGCGGTGACCCATTGCAGATCGAGGCTGGACTGCATCAGCTCGCTGAGCAGATGGTTGGTGGTGCCGGGACCGGGCGAGGCCATCGTCAGCTTGCCGGGCTCGCGCTTGGCAAGATCGATGAATTCTTTGAAATTCGTCGCCTGCACCGACGGATGCACCTCGAGCACCAGCGGCGTCATCGAGATCGTCGTGATCGGCAGGAAGTCCTTCTTCCAGCTATAGACGTCGCGCTTGTTGATCTCGGTCGCGAACAGCACCGGGCCGTTGGCGCCGACGAACAGCGTGTAGCCGTCGGGCGCCGATTTCGCGAAGGCCTCGCCCGCGATCATGCCGCCGGCCCCCGCCTTGTTCTCGATGATGAAGGGCTGGCCGAGCTTTTCCTGGAGCTTGTCCGCGATGATGCGCGCGGCGCTGTCGACATTGCCGCCGGCCGGATAGGGCACGATCAGCTTGACGTTGCGCGACGGCCATTGCTGGCCCGACGCCGGTCCCGTCAACATCGCCACTGCGGCAGCTATGGAAATCCAGATTAATCTCATGTTAACCTCCCGGCGGCGCTTCCAATTTTACGTCGATTTGCCCGAACGTCGTACACGGCATCTCGATTCGGAGCGCAATCTCCAGATGCGCGCTTTACCTGTCGAGTGAATTGTGGCGTTCTTGTCCATATTATGGACAAGACCTATTCGGCGAAATCCGCCCGCCGCATGACCGAACCGCGACAGGGCGCGCAGGCGATCCGGCGCGCGCTCGCGGTGCTGCGCATTCTGGCCGCGGGCCGCGAAGACGGCGTGCCGCTGACCGAGGTGGTGCGGGCGACCGGCCTCACCCGCCCGACCGTGCACCGCAT
Source organism: Bradyrhizobium sp. Kon58 (assembly GCF_055807455.1). Lineage (NCBI taxonomy): Bacteria > Pseudomonadati > Pseudomonadota > Alphaproteobacteria > Hyphomicrobiales > Nitrobacteraceae > Bradyrhizobium > Bradyrhizobium sp. Kon58. Next base: position 703 of record NZ_JBVVOT010000008.1, on the reverse strand, counting down.
CGTCCACGTGCTGATCGAGGAAGGCATCGTCGAACGGCATGACAGGACCGGCCGCTACGCGATCGGCAACCAGGTGCCCGAGCTCGCGCTCGCTCGGGCCCGGCCGTCGCGGCTGCTGATCGCCGCCAATCCGTCGCTGCAACGCGCCTCCACCGAGATCGGCGACACGCTGTTCCTGACGGTGCGGACCGGCAACGACACGCTGTGCGTCGATCGCAGGATCGGAATCTATCCGATCCAGGTGCTGTCGATCGAGGTCGGCGCGCGCCGACCGCTCGGCGTCTCCAGCGCAGGCGTCGCCATCCTCGCCGCGATGCCGGCCCAGGACGCCCGGAAAATCGTCGCTGCCAACGAGAAGAGACTGGAGGCCTACCGGACCGACGCTGCGACGGTGCTGGGCCAGGTCACCGCCGCGAGACGGTTGGGGTATGGCATGAGGGAAATTGGTCTGGTGCAGGGCACGAAATCGATCTCGACCTGGATCAAGACCCCGGACGGCCGCCCTGCCGCTGCGATGACCGTCTCCGCCGTTCGGACGAGGCTCGGCCCGCGTCGCGAACAGGAGGTGGCGGAGATTTTGCTCCGGGAGGCGCGGATCATCGAGCAGGCGATCCGGGGGAATACTGGATAGCGCTGACGGTGCCGCTTCACCTCTCCCCGCTTGCGGGGAGAGGTCGGATCGCTCTTGCGATCCGGGTGAGGG